>JBAVUP010000216.1:0-3114 GCA_049696835.1 Desulfobaccales bacterium | reverse complement strand
GCCCTTAACCGCTCGAAATAGGTCCGGCCACCCACCAGATAGGTATCATTGTGATGGGCCCCGGGAATGATGTAAAGGTCCTTGGGCGAGTTGGCTGCGGCGAAGACCCGGCGACCCATCTCCACCGGGATGATCTCGTCATCAGAGCCATGGACGACAAGTACCGGTACTTTAACTTTATCAATTTTTGCCAGGTTGTCATAGGGGACCTTGGGACGCCAGTCGAACAGGAAGGGGGCGAGCATCTTGGCCATGTCCGAGGAGTTGGTGAAGGCCGCCTCCAGGATGAGGGACCGGCAGCTTACCTGAGTCGCCAGGTCCGTGGCCAGGGCGGTGCCCAGGGAGCGGCCGAACAGGACGAGGTCCTGTGCCGGGATGCCCTGGGTCTCCGTGACGTAACGGTAGGCCGCGGCCGCGTCTTTAAAGGTGCCCTCCCGGCTGATGTGGCCCTGGGAGCGGCCGTACTCCCGGTAATCGAAGATGAAGACCTGGACCTCCGCCAGGTCATGGAGCAATTTGATATTCTCCAGACGGTGGCTGATGTTGCCGGCGTTGCCGTGGAACCATACGAGCACCGGGGTTCCGGGCCGGGGCACCCACCAGCCGTGGAGTTGCACCCCGTCGGCGGTGGTGAACCAGACGTCCTCAAACTCCAGGCCGTAATCCGCCGGGGTGCCCACGAGATACGGATCGGGGAAAAAGACAATGCCCTTTTCGGAAAATTCCAGGATCATATCATTTATAAAGCTGCCCTTATAACAACAAGGCCCCGATAACCCCTGAACCTATTATAATAAGGCTGGGATCGATCTTGGTAAAGGTGAGGAGCGCAAAGCTTGCCACCGCGATACCCTTGGTCAGCGAGCCGGTAATCGAACCCTGGCCTAAAAAGATCAGTACTGCCGCCAACAGGCCCACAACCGCTGGCTTAATCCCGGCAAAACTGGCCAAGACCAACCACAACTCTTTATACCGCAGATAAAACTTGGTCACCAGGGTGACGATAATAATACAAGGGAGGTAGCTGGCGGCCATGGCGATCAAGGCGCCGGCCAGGCCGCCGATCTTGAATCCTAAAAAGGCGTTCATCACCGTCAGCGGCCCGGGCGTTACCTGGCCGATGGCGATGGCATCAATAAATTCTTTGTTGGTCAGCCAATGATAATTATTGACAAATTCCCTTTGGAGCATGGGGATCATGGCATAACCGCCGCCAATGGTCAGGGCATTGATCACAAACAGAATGCCGGCCATTTTGAGAAGTACCATTTAACCCCTCCTGTACAGGACCAAACCTAACAAGCCCGCGGTCAAAATGATGGCAATGGGATTAACCTTAAAGATATCCAAGGCTATAAAGGCTCCTGCGGCGAGGGCGGCACTCCGGTATTCCGTCACCAGCTTAATGAGCATCTTATAGACAATGGAGGCCAGCAAGCCTACTACCGCCGCGGCCACGCCTTTCATGACCGACTGGAGCAGCGGGTGTTCTTTCATATGGAGATAGAAGGCAGCCAGGATGATAGCCAGGACCGTGCCGGTGAAGGCCTGTCCAAAGGTGGCGACCAGCGCCCCTTTGAGTTGGCGGAGCTTGTAGCCGATGCAAATGCCGGTGTTGACGATGGGGGGACCGGGAGTCATCTGGCCGATGGCGAGGCTCTCCACGAAGTCATCGTGAGTGATCCACTTGCGTTTATCCACCAGTTCGCGCTCGAAGAAAGGGATCATGGAATAAACGCCCCCGAAAGCAAAGGTCCCGATTTTGAAAAATACCAGAAAAATCTGTTTAAGTCTTACCATGGCGTGCTCCATTTAAGCATAGGGGTAAGGTTTGGTGAAGTTGAGGATGCTTACCTGGAAAGGGAGCAAAAGAAGAGCCCCGGACACGCCCCCCATGGAGGTGAAGGTGGAGATGACCAGGGAAATGAGCGGGTTGACTTCCACGCCGGACACGGGAAAGACCATACCCCACCTATTGTTAATTTTTTCACAAAATTAATCCAAACCGATACCGCTGTCAAGGGATTATTTGGGGGGCAGAGCCGGAGGAGAGGGGCAGAGCCAGGAGACATATACCCTTTCCTTAACCTGGCCAAGAGGGGAAGCAAATCTCTGGTGCTTTCAGAGAAAGATGCTCAGAGGTGAAGTTATCCCCACAACTTTCTCATAGCTCTCAATCATCGGGATCAAACTTATCGGATTTTCAAAGGTTCTGATTTCCGCCACGAAAGAGGATGAAGCCCCAGGTTAGGCCATGCAGAATAAACTTCTCGGGGCATTTTACCGATAGAACGTATTATGGAAACTAGTCGGCTTGAAGTAGGTTATGGAGTGGGAAAAAATGGAGAAGCCTTTGCAGTGGGGGCGGAAGCAGCGCATCAAGCCGTACGACAAATCACCAAACACCCCCTTTCCGCAGTACTGGTGTTTGCTTCAGTAACCTATGACCTGAATAAGTTATTACGCGGCATTCATGCAGTAGTATGTGATGCGCCGGTTCTGGGAGCTACTACTGCGGGGGAAGTTTGCAATGGACCTGAGCAGGGAAGCGTGGTGGCAGTAGCCCTGGCTTCGCCGGACCTCAAGGTTCGGTTTGGCGTGGGAGAAGGGGTTGCCGGTGATTGGCGGCAGGCATTAACCCAGGCAGTATGCGCCCCTGAACTGTCTCCATTTTTCTCCCATCAGGGGGGCTCCATCTGGTCTGAGCTGACCTTGCAAGGGAAATCCGTCTTTGGGTTGTTATTTTCGCCCGGTAACACCAAATTTGCCGATTCGCGCAGCTTCGAGATCCTGGAAGAACTCAAGCGGCTGTCAGGGGGGCGGCTGCCGATAATGGGTGGCAGTGCCGCAGATGGCTGGCGAATGGCAACCAACTACGTGCTTTGCGGCCGGCGTGCCTATCCTGATAGCCTGGTGGTGGCTGTCTTCGAGACCCGCTTGCGCTTCGGACTTGCCCTGGCCCACGGATTCTCCCCTACGCGCCAAAGGGCGACCGTAACTCGCAGTACCAACCACGAAGTGCTGGAACTGGACTCCAAGCCGGCAGCCGAGGTCTATAGTCAGCTCCAGGGCATTTCTCGGGAAGACCTCCAGGGCAAGCACCTGACCCTAACC
>JBAVUP010000215.1:0-19907 GCA_049696835.1 Desulfobaccales bacterium | reverse complement strand
ATGCCTAACGGGGCACCTGCTGCCTGGCGGAATGTTATCACGAGCGAGGAACTTTCTGCGGGCCAGGCACTGTCTGTCGGAGATATATTACTCAGTTTTCCCGTGGCGTTGCTCATGGGCGAAGGAAAGGAGGAATATGTGCAAACCACTTGAGTGGTACCCCCCCGACGGTGTTCCCAGGAGATCCGGCCAACTGCTAAGAGTCAATGCGTAATTTGCACTTCTATGAGGTCTGCCAGGCGGGGTCAATGGAAGCAAAAGCATGGCCGGCTTATCCCCGACTGACTATGGCCCGGGCGGCGATCAGGCCACTGGCGGAGGCCTGGATCAGGCCACGGGTGATGCCGGCGCCATCTCCGATGATGAAGAGATTGCGGATCGGGCTCTCCAATTCCGGGCTCAGTTTCAAGCGGTGGGAGTAGAATTTCACCTCCACGCCGTACAGCAGGGTATGGCGGTGGTTAATCCCTGGAGCCAGCGCATCCAGGGCCTCCAACATCTCCAGAATGTCTTTCAGGTAACGGTACGGGAGGACGAAGCTCAGGTCCCCGGGGGTGGCACTCTTGAGCGTGGGCCGGGTGAGGCAGCGTTCCAGGCGGGCGGGGGTAGTGCGGCGGCCCACCTGCAGGTCCCCCAGTCGCTGTACCAGGGCTCCCTGGCCCAAGAGATTGGCCAGGCGGGCGATGTATTGGCCGTAACTGATGGGATCATCAAAGGGCTCGGTGAAGGTGGAACTCACCAGAATGGCGAAATTGCTGTTTTCCGTTTGCCGGGCGGTATAGCTGTGGCCATTGACGGTAGCCAGGCCGTCCAGGTCCTCGAGCACGACCTCGCCATAAGGGTTCATGCAGAAGGTGCGTACCTTGTCGTCGAAGGTGCGGGAGTAATAAATCAACTTGGCTTCGTAGGCCGCCTCGGTCAGGGGCGCAAGCACCGGGGCCGGGACTTCCACCCGCACCCCGATATCCACCGGGCTGGAGACCGAGGGAATCGCCAGGCGGCGGGCTTCTTCCCGGATCCAGGCGGCGCCGGAACGTCCAGGCGCGGCGATCACATAGCGGGCCCCCACCACCTCCTCGTTATCCAGGGCTACCCCGGTGACCGCCCCCTCCTGCACCATGATCCGCTGGGCCCGACAACGGGTGCGGATCTCCAGGCGGCCGGTCAGTCGCGCTTGCAAGCGGCTCAGGATTTTTTGGCAATTTTCCGTGCCGATATGGCGCAAACGGGTGGGGATGAAGATCATCCCTGCATGTCTGGCCTTGGTTTTCAGAAGTTCCAGGGTATCGGGGTCGCCGCCGTAGGTTTCCGGGGGCGCTCCCAGCGACAGATAAATGTTATCCACCTCCTGGATCAGGACATTCAAGTCAGTCAGCGGGAGAAGCTCACTTAGGAAACCGCCCACCTCCGGGGAGAGGATGAGTTTGCCGTCGCTGAAGGCTCCGGCCCCACCCCAGCCGCACAGCAGACCGCCTGGCGTGTCCCGATGACGCGCCTCGAGGTCTGGACCTTGTTCCACCAGCAAAACCTTCCCCACCCCCAGGTTCTCCAGGCTGAGGGCGGCAAACAGCCCTGCGGGTCCGGCTCCAATGATGACTACCTCATAGGTGGACATGATGCCTCCCAAAGTATCAAAAAGCTGCCGGCAAATCCATTACTATTAAAATAACGCAACCCCTCCCCTGTTCCTTGGCCTGGGTGACGATATCGGCGGCAAAAAATTTGTCGGTGGCATCGTTGACCTCTATAAAATTTTTGCCCACCAGATCTTGGCCTCTGTCACACTCCCGCCTTGGGCCTCGGGCTCCTGAGCCCTGCGCGGGTGAGTCAGGGAAACTCGGATTTCACCTCCAAATGTTCTGCAGCACACAATCCGTGACCGTGGAAGATTTGGGGCTGGTGCGCCTAGACTGCCCCATCATGGTTCCTGGCCATGCCGCGCTTTTGTAAGTTTATTTATTGAGCGCGGTATGCTATAGAGCAAACTAGGGCATCCTTGCGGAGGACTGATCATGGAGCGTCGCAACTATCCTCGTACTGACGGGTTCATTCCTATTGAATTTCAGATTCGCCACCTTGAAACCCCGGATGAACCCTGGATAGGCCGGGGGGTGCTGACCAATCTCAGTTTTACCGGGATCTTTTTCGTCCCTGATGACCAACCGCCGCTGAAACCGGGGGACATTCGAGATTTCATCTTCACCCCAGCTCACTTCCTCGAGGAGCGAAAATCATTCATCATCAAAGCAAGGGGTAAGGTAATGCGCATTGAAATGAGTGATGACCATACCTGCCTCGGAGTGGCGGTCAATTTTCTTGCCGGTCCTTATTTCGGTTAATCCACGATTATTCCAAAGACCCGGGGAAGCAGAAGGTGGGGAGGAACAGGAGGAGGGTTCATGAAGCTGAGGAACTTTATTATCCCGGTGTTGCTGAGTCCGCTGATGGTGTTGCTGGCCAGCCCCGCGGCACAGGCTTATTCCGGCTATTACTACGTGATCCCGACCTCGGTGCCGTTGCGAGAATGCGCCGCTCCTGAGTGTGATCCATTACTCACGGCTTACCAGGGCGATCGGGTGGAAATCCTGGAGCGGACGAGCACGGGCTGGTCCAGGGTACGCCTGGTGGACCGGTCGGGGATAGGCTGGATACCCAATGACTTGATCAGTTACAGTCCTGATTTGAAAGGCAAAACTGTGCCTCCTTACCATGTCAATATTAGCAGTCTTCCCCTGCGGGTGCATCCGAGCCCGAACGCCGACGTCCTCACGACGTTGCGTTTCAATGACCCGGTGGAAATGCTGGGAGTCGGCACCAGCGGCTGGGCCCAGGTGCGAGTCCTGGGGAGCAATATGGTCGGCTGGGTACCCCCCCGCTATCTGTCCTCCGGTCCTGTGAGTCATCCCAGGTCGGCCCCGCGCCGCCGGGCTCCGGCCCGCAAGGCGGCTCCCAAGGAGGAGGAAGCCCCGAAGGAAGCCCCCGCGCCACCCAGTGTGATGTAAGGTTTGAAGTCACCGATCGAGAAGGTGCCCCTCGACCAGGGGGCGCCTAGTGGTGATGCCCATGAGCTGAGAGGATGTCTGGTTCTGCCAGGGCGTTGGGTGAGATCCCCCACTTCTTTTAGATATAGCAGAACGCGAAGGTCGCGAGGCTTACTCCACCAAGAATCAAACCTGTGCAAGCGGTCAGAGATATCCTAGTGGCCGTTTTCCGGCTCACCATACCAGGCAAGACCTTGCCCATACAGAGGTAAAGGCAGCAACCACCGAGCAGAAATACAGCCAGCGAAACGACATAAAATATTATGGTCATCTTAAGTTACCCCTACCGATCAAAGAATCTTACTCCCTGCAAAGGGAGGATGGGGCGGGTGGCAATAATCCAGAAGATTGGTCTCGCAGCCCCCCACCGGTTGGTTCAGCGGTGCATTTCAGGTTAAGGATCATGCTATGAGAATTTGCCGCTTAAACCAATCGGTAGATGTCCGGATCATGTGGTTCAAAAGACCTGAATTTCGGGGAGGAGAGCTATGGAGGGGGAAAAATTAAGAGGGCGTTGAGTCGTCACGTTTGGCTGGCAAACGGGACCAAGGCCTCGGCCCCTGCTTGCGGTGAAGATCATTTTACCCCAATATCCATGAAACTTTGGCCGGAATAGGTATAGATTGTATCAGCTACATTCTTGAAACCGGCTTGCATCAACAATTGTTTTTGCTCATCCAGTTGCATAAAAGCGTACTTTCCACTTTTGTGTTTCTTAATTAATGAGTGGCTATAATAAAACATCTTGCCAATCGAATAAATCTTTTTCAAAAGTTCACAAGCAATTTTAAATTGGCTATATTTATCTTTTACTTGCTTTAAATGATCTATAAAAATAATACGAGGATTGAAGCCAGTATGAACATTGGCAATAACCAGCTTTCCATGTGGCTTTAATACCCGATAAAATTCTTTGATTACCTGAAGTCGATTATCTTTATCTATTGTATAGAGCACATTGTTTGATACCACTCCGTCAAAATAATTATCTGGGAATGGTAATTGTTTTGTCATATCACCAAGAAATACTTCAGCATTCCGATCTTTCGTGAGATGAATTTCTATAGCTTTGTCACAAAGATCGAATCCAATCGGCCTTGTTCCGGTTTCTTTTAATCTCATGCATAAATTTCCGGTCCCGGAGCCAGCATCAAAGATTAAGCTTCCTTCGTCCAGCTGCAAAGCTGCAATGAGGTCATCCATAAGTTTCTGGTATGGAATCACTTCATTGAGGACATCATAGGTCAGAAAATACTTTTCCCAAAATCTCTTTTCATTCATGGCTTATAATTGTGGGATAAGGTAAATAGCATAATCTTTAACTGTAACTGCAAGTAAATTATGTCAAGGAAGATAGGGGAAAAATGAAAAGGCGGCCCACAAGACCGCCTCGGTAATTCCGTGTATTTCAGGCTTCTCATAGAAAAAATTTGGGATCTGAGAAATCAAAATGACCCGTTCTTACCCAAGTCAGTAAATCTTCCCGAAGACCATTACACGGACAAAATCGTTCGCCTTTTTTCACCAATTCAAGCCGCATTCTCACCGGCATGGTAAAGTAAAGTGGACTATCCATGCATATCATGACGATTTCTTTCCTATCCATAATGCCCTCCCCCAAAGACATTACAACCTGACCGAGCGGGCGGTGCAGATGTAAACTTCCCATGTGCCGCTGGACAGGTGATAGATTGGTGTGGGTTTGATCACCCCGTTGGTTACTTTTAGACCCGATTTTCTCCTTTCATAGGCTAGATTCTCAACTCTTTTTATAGCGCTCACAATCTAAGAATTAAAAAGCTGGTTGTCAAGAATTTTCGCCAAAGTAGGGCCTAAGTCCCCGAATTAGTAACAGACGCAGGTAGACTGGCAAGGCTCAGGGAAAGGGAGACCTGATGCATCTTTTAATCGTCCCAGGGGTGCGCCACTGAGTTTTGGAGGCGAGTCCCTTACCCGGGAGGGGAGCTTTGAGTCAAGCCCGGCCAGGAGAGGCTCACACTTGGGGAATGGGCGCCAGGACTGCCGGCTTCCCCGCCGACCCGGAATCATGGTCAAGGGTCCCTTGAAAGGTGCCTCCCGGAATAGTCGCCAAAGGCCTTCACAAGTCCCCGCGAAGGCAATTTAAATTCGTTCACCCTTCCTCTAAAAAAATCCTATCTTGTAGAAATTAATTGACATTAATTTTAAAGTATGCTCTTCATAACATCCTACACCGTTAGTGATGGCCACGGCGGAAGCGCCACGGGAAGAGTGATGCTCACGACCTCTTATCTCCCGCCTGCCCACCGGCGGAAGTCACCTTCCCCGCCTCCATCTTACCACTTCCAGCTCTTACGGGCGCCTCGACCCCAGAGACGGCATCCGTGGCAGGGAACCCGGTGACATCTGAAGCCCTGGCCCCCATGGTGGCCGAGGCGATGGCGCGCTGGGGCAGTTTAATTCCCGGCAGCGCTACCCTCATGGCCCTGGATAAGGTGGAGTTCAAGATCGCCGACCTGCCCGGCGCCAATTTGTCAGCCGGATACCGTGATTTGCAATTTTACCCCGCGCAATGGGATGGAGCAGTTAAATCCGGGAATAACGGCGATGATTGGATCGTCGATTTCCATCCCCGGAAACTGCATGGTTAGCAGGCAATGCCATAGCCAAAAGATCGGGGAACTTCCCCTGAACTCCTGGCGGGTTGTTGCTGTATCGAGATAGACGTTTCATCAAATACCTCTTCACCGCAAATTTTTTGGAAGGAGATTCAGCATGGCCAAAGAAAAGGAAGGGGCGGCCGAGGAAAAAACCACCGGCGCCGCGGTGCCCAGAGTGAATTGGGATGCCACCGGCATGAGTACTTCTTATGCCAACGTCGTCAATGTTTCCAGCACCCGGGAAGAAGTCACCCTGTTATTTGGCACCAACGTCACCCTCTATACCGGGCAACAAGAAGTAACCGTCAAACTCAGCGACCGCATCATTCTCAGTCCTTATGCCGCCAAGCGTCTGATGGTCCTCCTCAACAATGTCATGGGCGAATACGAGAGGCGTTTCGGCCAGCTGAACTTAGAAACCCGCACCGAACCGCGGCCCGCCGCCAGCGAGACTCATTGAAGGTGCCGGCCGGCCCTGGACGTAACTCATAATAGGTGATTATGGCTGACAAACCCCCATTGTCCAGGACGGTTGACAGTCTAAAATCAGGAGATGGGGGTCTGGCTTATCTCGATCAGGCCTGGTGGCGCCAGTTGGCCGAGGCCGCCAGCGATGAAGAGTTCGGCCATAGCTGGCTGGTCCTGCAGGGCCGTCAGATCGGGGGGGTTCGGCGCGGCCTGGTGATCCTCGGGCCGCCCGATACCGGTCCCTTTGCCCCGGTGGCCGTCTGGCCGAAAGGAGTGCAAGATATCGGGAGCCTGGCCGAGGTTTCGGAGCGGGCTCTCAAGGAGCGCAAGGGTGTCGTCACGGGGAAGGAGCCCCCGGACGGCGCGTCCTCAAGTGATGTCCTCACGCTGCAAGTGGCCTATCCCGTCCGAGCCCGTGGGCTGCTGTACGGGGTGGCGGCCCTGGAAATAGATCCCCGCCCACACGATGAACTCCAATCTGTCATGCGCCAGCTCCAGTGGGGGGTGGCCTGGCTGGAAAACTGGTCCCTCCGCAAAGAAGCCGAACATGACGGCCACACCAAACAGCGCCTGACCGCAGTTCTGGACCTGGCCGCCACCGCCCTGGAAGAGGAGGGGTTCAAGGCCGCGGCTACGGCTTTTCTCACTCTGCTCGCTACCCGCCTGTCCTGTGACCGGGTGAGCCTCGGTTTTCTGAAAGGCAAGCAGGTCAAGGTGCAGGCTCTATCCCACAGCGCCCAGTTCGGTAAAGAGTCGAATCTGATCCGGGCGATCGGCGCGGCCATGGACGAGTGCATCGATCAACAGAAGATTCTGGTTTATCCGGCAACCTCAGGCAATAGCGAGGCGATCCTGAGGGCCCACGCCGCCCTGGCCCTGCAAGATGAAGATGCGGCGATCTGTTCCATCCCGTTTCTGGACAAAGAGGGCAAAGGCTTTGGGGCGCTGACCCTGGAACGCACCGCCGACCGCCCGTTCGATACGGCAACGGTGGAGTTGTGCGACAGCGTGGCCGCCCTGGTCACGCCCATTCTGGAAGAGAAACGCCAAAACGACCGGCCCCTGGTCAAGAAGATCTGGGAAGCTACCATCCTCCAGGCGGAAAAACTCGTGGGCCCCGGGCACGTCGCCTGGAAGCTCTCGGCCCTGGCTCTCTTGATCCTGACGGTGTTTTTGACCTTGGCCACCGGGGAGTACCGGGTTACCGCCAACGTGACCATCGAAGGGGCCGTGCAGCGAGCCGTGCTTGCCCCTAACAAGGGGTATATCTATGAGGCCCCTGTCCGGGCCGGCGACCTCGTGGCCGAGGACCAGGTGATGTGCCGCCTCGACGACCGGGACCTGCGCCTGGAACGCTTGAAATACATCGCTCAGAGGCAGCAGGCCTTGCTGCGCTATCGTGAGGCCATGGCGGACGCCGATCCGGCCAAAATGAACCAGTTCAGGGAGCAGATGAGGCAGGCCGAGGTACAACTGGCCCTCATCGAGGAAGAACTTACCCGCGCTAACATCCTGGCGCCTTTCCGGGGGGTGGTGGTGAAGGGTGACCTCAGCCAGTCCTTAGGAGCCCCGGTGGAGCGCGGCCAGGTGTTGTTTGAGGTGGCTCCCCTGGACGCTTACCGGGTGAAGCTCCAGGTGGACGATAGTGACATCAACTATATAAAGGTGGGGCAAAAGGGCGCAATGGTGCTCACCGCTTTACCCGACGCCAGTCTGCCCTTTGTCGTGAACAAAATCACTCCGGTCACCACCGCCAAAGAAGGGCGCAATTTCTTTCTGGTGGAAGCCGGGTTGGAACAGGCTTTGGAACGCCTGCGTCCGGGGATGGAAGGCTATGCCAAGGTGATGGCCGGCCGCTACAGGCTTTTCTGGATCTGGACCCACAGCCTCATTGACTGGATGCGCCTCAAGGTTTGGTCCTGGTGGCCCTAATAGATCAATGTTGAGATCTCTCTTCAGCCCTTCCTGGTACCGGGTTGCCGCCTTAAGGCCCCGCCTCCGCCGTCATGCACACATTCACCGTCACCAATACCGCGGGGAGCTGTGGTATGTCTTGCAGGACCTGGCCAGCGGCCGCTATTACCGCTTCAGCCCCGTTGCCTACCAGGTCATCGGGTTGATGGACGGCCGGCTCACCGTGCAGGAGCTGTGGGAGAAGGCCACGGCGCGCTTTACGGACGAGGCCCCCACCCAGGGAGAAATGGTCAACCTGCTGAGCCAGCTGCACGCCGCGGACGTGCTGCTGTGCGACGTGCCGCCGGATACCGCCGAGCTGTTTCGCCGCCATGCGAAGACGGACCGCTCCTGGTGGAAGACCAATCTGCGTTCCCCCCTGTCTTTGCGCTTTCCTTTGTTTAAGCCGGAAAAGTTCCTGGCACGTACCGCCTTTCTGGTACGCCCCCTGTTCAGCACCTACGGCGCCCTGGTGTGGCTGGTGGTAGTGGGCGCGGCCCTGGTCCTGGCGGGCCTGCACTGGCAAGATCTCACCGCCGATGTGGTGGACCGCGTCCTATCGGGGAAGAACCTGGTGATCCTGTGGCTGGTCTTCCCATGCATCAAAGCCCTGCATGAGTTGAGCCACGGTTATGCCATCAAGGTCCTGGGCGGGGAAGTCCCCGAGATGGGCATCATGCTCCTGGTGTTGATGCCGGTGCCGTATGTGGACGCCTCCTCGTCCATAGCCTTTCGGGAGAAGTGGCAGCGCGTCCTGGTGGGCGCCGCGGGCATGCTCGTCGAATTATTTATCGCCTCTTTGGCCCTGTTTCTCTGGCTGTTCCTGTCGCCTGGCTTTTTGCGCTCCATCTGCTTCAACGTGATCTTCGTCGCCAGTGTCTCCACCATCCTGTTCAACGGTAACCCGCTGCTGCGCTATGACGGCTACTACATGCTCTCGGACCTGTTGGGGATCCTCAATCTGGCTCAGCGGGGCACCAATTATCTGGGATATCTCTTCAAGCGTTACGCCTTCGGCTTGAAAGAAGAGCCGCCTTACGCCGGACCTGGCGAGCGCTTCTGGTTTATCTTTTATTCCATTGCCTCCTTCGTCTATCGCATTTTTCTCTACTTCGCCATCATCACGTTTATCGCCGGCAAATTCTTCATTATCGGCATCCTCCTGGGTATTTGGTCCATTGTGGGTCTGGTGGTGGTCCCGGTCTGCAAGCGGATACACTACGTGATCACCAGCCCCGCATTACTGGATAAGCGGCACCGCGCCGTCGGGGTGTTAGGGAGCCTCATACTGGGGGTATTGGTGCTGCTATTTCTTCTGCCAATGCCTTCGTCGTCTCGGACCGAAGGGGTCATTTGGGCGCCGGATGAGTCCCTGGTGCGCGCCGGCACCGATGGCTTCGTAGCCCGGGTGCGGACTACCCCCAACACTTACGTAAAAACCGGCGAGGTCTTGGTGGAATGCCTTGACCCCCAGCTGGTGGCCAACGTCAGGGGGCTGGAAGCGCAACTGAAAGAGTTAGAGGTGCAATACAATGACGTGCTCTTCCAACTTGACTCGGTCAAGGCCAGGGTCATCAAGGAGGAAATCGACCACATCCGGGGTAATCTGGCCAGGGCCCGGGAACGGCAAGCGGCTCTCATGATCCGCAGCCCCGGCGATGGTTTATTCATTCTGCCTGGGGCGGAGGATTTGCCGGACCGGTTTTTGAAACAGGGTGATCTGGTCGCTTACGTTTTGCATAAGGACCGGCCCACGGTGCGGGTAGTGGCCTCGCAATCGGATATAGACCTGGTGCACCAACGGAACCGGGAAGTGAAGGTGCGGTTGGCGTCGCAGGTGGACCGGGTCATACCCGCGGTCATCAGGAGGGAGGTTCCGGGCGGCATGGAGCGGCTGCCGAGCACCGCCCTGGGCAATGAGGGAGGGGGAGAGGTTCCCATCGACCCCCGGGACAAAGAGGGCCTGAAGACCTTTGAGAACCTTTTCCAACTGGACTTGGAACTGCGGGAACCGGTGGACCACTTTTGCCTAGGCGGGAGGGCATACGTGCGCTTTGATCACGGTTACACCCCGCTGGGCTTCCAGTGGTATCGCAGGTTGCGCCAGCTCCTCCTGAGGCGGTTCAATGTCTAGCCTGACGCTGTCACCGGGTATTTCCCAGGTCTTTTATCCCGAACGGCGGGCCCTGGAGGAAACCACCCTGGACCGCGTCGTCACCAACGCCTTCGGCAATGCCACCCGGTGGTGGCAGGCGCGACCTCAGCGTTTTCAAGACATCGTGGCCCGGGTCAATGACCTGGGCGAACCCCTGAAGAACCGGAGTGAAGCAGAGCTGCAAGACCAAGTGGATATACTGCGCCAGGATTTGCGCTCGCAGGGTTTCAGCTTTGCACGGGTGGCGCGGGCCTTTGCCCTGGCCCGGGAATTTTCCCATCGTCGGCTGGACATGCGCCATTTCGACGTCCAGGTTCTGGGCGGCTGGGTCCTGTTTAACGGCATGGTGGCCGAGATGCAGACGGGGGAGGGCAAGACCCTGGTAGCCACGCTGCCGGCCTGTGCTGCGGCGCTGGCCGGCATCCCGGTGCACATCATTACCGTGAACGACTACCTCGCCCGGCGGGATGCCGAGTGGATGAGGCCGATTTACGAGGCCTTCGGCCTGACGGTGGGAGTGGTAACCGAGGGGATGAGCCGGGAGGAGCGCCGGCAGGCCTATCGCGGTGACCTTACCTATTGCACCAATAAAGAATTAACCTTCGATTACCTGAAAGACCGGCTCGTCCTGGGTCGGCATCCGGGGCAGATCCAGATAAAGCTGGCGCGGCTTTACGGGTCTGATACCCGACAGCAACAGCTGTGCCTCAGAGGCCTATTTTTTGCCATTGTGGATGAGGTGGACAGCGTGTTCATCGATGAAGCCCGCACTCCCCTGATTATCGCCGGCACCGGTGATAACACCTTTGAAGGAGAGATATACCACCAGGCCTTGGAACTGGCCCGGCAGCTCCAGGAGGGTGAGGACTTCACCCTGGACCATCTCAAAAAGAGTCTGGAATTAACGAAGCGCGGCGAAGCCCACCTGGAAGAACTGGCGCAGCCGCTGGGTAGTTTGTGGGGCCGCAGAATTCTCCGGGAGGAATTGGTCCGCCAGGCCTTGGTGGCCCTGCACCTCTTTTTTAAGGACAAAGAGTACCTGGTGCGGGACGACAAGGTGCAGATCATCGATGAATACACCGGCCGGGTGATGGCGGATCGGCACTGGGAGCGGGGGCTGCATCAGCTGATCGAAACCAAGGAAGGCTGCCAGATAACCAGCCAGAATGAAACCCTGGCCCGCATCAGCTATCAGCGGTTCTTTCGCCGCTACCTGCACCTGGCCGGGATGACGGGCACCGCCACGGAAGTGGCCAATGAACTGTGGGCGGTATACCGGCTCCACGTGGTTGCCATCCCCACCAACAAGCCTCTGGACCGGCGGGCCTGGCCCGCCCGGGTCTTTGCCACCGCCGCGGAGAAATGGGGCGCCGTGGTGGAACGGATCTCCCAACTCCACGGGCGCGGGCGGCCGGTGCTGGTGGGCACCCGCTCGGTGGCGGCGTCCGAACACCTGAGCCAGCTTCTCACGGCGGCCGGTTTGCCGCATCGGGTGCTCAATGCCCGGCAGGACCAGGAGGAGGCCGAAATCATCGCCCAGGCAGGGCAAAGAGGCCAAATCACGGTGGCCACCAACATGGCGGGACGGGGCACCGATATTCTCCTGGGCCCGGGCGTGAGGGAATTGGGGGGGTTGCACGTCATCGCCACCGAGCGCCACGAAGCCCGGCGCATCGACCGGCAGCTCTTCGGCCGCGGCGGCCGCCAGGGGGACCCGGGGACCTACGAGAGCTTCGCCTCCCTGGAAGATGAAATTCTGTCAGCCTTTCTCACCAGCCCCGGAGGGCGGCTGATCCGCCGAGGTCTCAACTTCGATGCCATAAAAGGCAGGAAACTGAGCGAGTTTCTGGCCACCCTGGCCCAGCGGGTAGCGGAACGCAAGCATTTTCATATACGCCGGAACCTCCTGAAATTCGATGAGTCTTTGGAGGAGGCCATGGCCTTCTCGGGCCGCGGCGAATAGTGGGACGGCCGTTGGCCAGAGACCATGCCAGGTCCAGCAGGAAATGGCAACCTGAGGGGCGCGGGCGGGGCTGGCGAATTCAGGGTTTATCAGACGAATGATGCAGGATGGTCTTCATGCGGGTAATTAGGTTTTTCTTCGTGGCAGCAGGGTGGTTTTTTTGCCTGTTGATCCTTGGTTCCCCGCAATGTTTCGGGGAGGATATCGAGGCGGTCACCAAACCCAGCGCCGACATCGAACTATCCTTCGTCCGGGGGGGGAGGGTGGCCGAAGTCCTGGTCAAGGAGGGCGAGCCGGTGAAGGCAGGCCAGCTGCTGGCCGGCCAGGACGACAAGGTGGAACAGATCCAGCTGCTCCAGCTGCAGGCCAAGGCCGAAGACCGGACCCGCATCCTGGCCGCCGAGGCCCAGCACCTTCAAAAGGTGGAAGACCTGAAGAAGGTCGAAGGCGCCAGAAAGAAAGGCGCGGCCACGGATTGGGAGGTGGAGCACGCCCGGCTCGATGTGAGCATTGCCCGGCTCAACCTGCAGCTGTCCAGGTTCGAGCACGAACAGGACCGCCGGAAATATGAGGAGGCCAAGGCCGACGTTGGGCGCCTGCGCCTGCTTTCCCCCATCGACGGTACGGTAGAAGAAGTGGTGATCGAGCCGGGGGAGTCACCGCAGCCCATGAAACTGGCAATGCGCGTGGTGCAAACCGACCCCCTGTGGATCGACGTCATTGTGCCCCTGGCCCTGGCCCGATCCTTGAAGCCCGGACAGACCGCCGCGGTGATTTTTCCTGGCCATGGCGGTCAAGGCGCCGGCCAACCAGTCGAGGGGCACATCATTTTTGTCTCGGCGGTGGCCAAGGCCGGCAGCGACACCTTGCGGGTCCGGATCGAAGTGGCCAACGCGGGGCGCCGCCCAGCCGGGGAACGGGTAGGGGTGAGCTTTCCAAAGGTGCGGGGTAAACTCTTATAGTCAGCTTGATTTCCAGGCCTGCCGGGCCGGGATAATTTTTTACCTATCCTCAGCTCATTCAGATGAGATGTTCGAACTAGCTATGGCGTCACCCCCGGACCGACGACCGATGAAGCCACCCCATCTCACCTGCGCCACGGCACGCTGCCTGGCGATTTTGATATGTTTGATACTGCTCGGCGGCTGCGGCGCCAAGGAAACGCTCCGCCCCGCCACCGATTTCTCTGTGAAAGATGCTCAGATGGTCAGCGACCCGGGTCCGGCCCCCACCCCCTCCCAGACAGAGACGCCGCCACTCCCGGCAGAACCGCCGCGGCCGGAAAGCCCGGCCCGATTAACCTTGTTTGAAGCCATTGGCGAGGCTTTGAAGAAAAACCAGAAGATTCAAGTGAGCTCTTATAATCCGCGGCAAGCGGCTCAGGATCTGAAGGGGGCGGAAGCAGTCTATGATTCTTCCATTTTTTCCTCAGGCAATATCGGCCGGGTGAAACGGCCCACGAATAGCCTGCTGGACACCGGCACCCTCAAGGAAGACCTGCTGATTGAAAAGAGGCGGTTTCTCCAGACCGGCGCCAAGAAACTGCTGCCCTCCGGCGCCACGGTCTCGGTATACCAGGAGATGGACAGCCTGGACAGTAACAGCCTGTACGTCATTCCAAATCCCCAAGGCACCTCCCGGTTGGTGATGGAGCTGTCCCAGCCGTTGCTGAAAGGGTTTTGGGATACATCCAACCGCGCCGTCATCACCATTGCCAAACTCAACGTGGATATGTCCAACGAAGAGTTTCGCCAGACCGTCATGGATGTGCTGACCGAGGTGGTCAAGACCTATTGGCAGCTGGTCATGGAACGGGAGTTCGAATTCATTGCCCGGCAGGACGTGGAAATGGCCGAAGAGGTTTATCGTCGGGAGAGCGTGAGATTGGAACGGGGGATTTCCACCAAGCTGGACGCCGACCGGGCCCTGGCGGCGGCTGAGATGCGCCGCAGCGACCTGCTGAGAGCCCAGACTCGTATCAAAATGATTTCGGACCAACTAAAACTCTTGTTGAATCTGCCCGAGGGGGTGCCGGAAATCATCCCGTTGTCCAAACCCCAGATGAAGCCCCAGAAGGTCGACATCGGGGAGGCCCTCGCCAAGGCCCTGAAAAACCGCCCGGAGCTGCAGCGAGCCCAGAAAGCTGTGGGGGTGAGCAAGGCGCGGAAAGATCTGGCCGCCCATAACCGCCTGCCGAAGCTGAACGCCGTACTGCGTATGACTAAGAATGGCCTGGGAGTTAGCCCCGGCAGGGCCATTGACACGGTCTATAACGAAAACAATAATAGCTGGCTGACGGCGCTGGAGTTTGAATATCCCCTGGGCAATCAGGCGGCCCAGGCGGAATACACCAAGCGATCTCTGGAATACGACCAGTCAGCCACTGAAGTAGGGCGGGTGAAGACCCAGATCACCAATGAGGTGAGCCTGGCGATCCGGGAGATTGATCTGGCGCTCAAGGAAATACCCTCCACCTTGCAGGCCAAAACCGCGTCAGAACGGGTGGTGGCCAGCGAGATGGCCCGTTTTGAACTCGGCCAAAAATCCAACGAAGAACTGCTCCGGGCCCAAGACCAGCTGGCCGCGGCCGCACGGGAGTTTGCCAGGTCGGTAATTAACTACAATAGTAGCTTAACCACGCTGAGCCGGGCCGAAGGCACGATAATTAGAGAATTGGGGATCGAAATTAAAGAAAAAGCAACCGAATTCCTGCCGTGAAGTGGGAATTGCATATCTTGGACGCCGTAAGGGCCTTGATTTCCTTAGGGGGTCGTCGGGGGATCGAACGGCTAAGCATGGGTATCTCCAAAAGCATGACAACCACCCCCTCTTCCCGGGAGTTTAGCCCTAGGGCTTGGCAAGCTATCTTATACTACCGCCACTTCTTTCCTCCCCAAGTGATCTTGGAGATTTTCATTTCTTGAATCTTATTTCTGGGTTAGTATCCCATTAGTGAGAAGAGATCCGCTGGACGCCTGACCAAATTCCCGTTATGGACCTGCAACATCTTGGTAAATTTTGGAGTCTTCCGGCTCCCGAGGTGCTGGAACAACTGGAGACCACGCCTCAGGGCCTCAGTGAGGACGAGGCCAAAGCCCGCCTTGGCCTCTATGGCGCCAATCTCCTTAAGCCCAAGGGGCACGCCGGCACCCTGACCCTCCTGCTTTCCCAGTTCAAGAGCCCCATTATCCTTATCCTGCTCTTTGCCACGGGCCTATCTTTTTATCTCCGTGATCATGCCGACGCCCTGATTATTCTGTCCATCGTACTGGTGAGCGGCCTTCTGGGATTCTGGCAGGAGCGGGGCGCGGTCAATGCCGTGGCCAAACTGCTGGCCATGGTGCAGATCAAAGCCGCGGTGCGCCGGAACGGCGAGGTCAGGGAAATTCCCGTGGAGGAGATCGTGCCGGGGGACGTGGTGCTCCTCAAGGCCGGAGACGTTATCCCGGGAGACTGCCTCATCCTGGAATCCAAAGACCTCTTTGTGGATGAAGCCGCCCTTACCGGTGAAACTTTTCCTGTGGAAAAAGATGCCGGGGTCTTGGCCCCCGATCTCCCCCTCAGCCGGCGGACCAACACCTTGTTCATGGGGACCCACGTGGTGAGCGGCACGGCCACCGCCCTGGTGGTCCTGACCGGCAGGGGCACGGAGTTTGGCCAGGTCTCGGCTCAACTGGCCCTTAAGTCTCCGGAGACGGAGTTTGAACGGGGGGTGGGGCGCTTCGGTTACTTCCTCATGGAAGTGACCTTGATGTTGGTGATTTCCGTCTTTGCCATCAACGTTTATTTCCACCGCCCGGTGCTGGAATCCTTCCTCTTCTCCCTGGCCCTGGCAGTGGGGCTTACCCCCCAGTTGCTGCCCGCCATCATCAGCATTAACCTGGCCCTGGGTGCCGAGCGCATGGTCCAAGACCGGGTCATAGTCAAGCGCCTGGCCTCCATCGAGAACTTCGGGTCCATGAACGTCCTCTGCGCTGACAAGACCGGCACCCTCACCGCCGGGGTGGTGCAGCTCCACTCCGCCCAGGGCCTGGAAGGCCAGGAGTCGGAAAAAGTCTTGTTCTACGCCTACTTGAATGCTTTGTACGAAACCGGCTTCACCAATCCCATCGACCAGGCCATTCGCCATCACTGCTGCCCCGATACCTCCGGCTACCGGAAGCTGGACGAAGTGCCTTATGACTTCCTGCGAAAACGTCTAAGCATCCTGGTGGCCAAGGGTGACGAGCATCTGATGATTACCAAAGGGGCTCTGAGCAACGTGCTGGCTGCCTGCAGTCAGGCGGAGACGAGGCAGGGCCAGGTGGTGGAACTGGATCCGGTGCGGGAGGAGATCCAAAACAACTTTGCCGCGTTTAGCGCCCAGGGGCTGCGCACCCTGGGGATCGCCTATCGGGCCATGGGCCAGGCGACCACCATCACCAAAGACCACGAAACCGGCATGACTTTCCTGGGATTCCTCCTGGTCTATGACCCTCCCAAGGAAGGCATCGGAGAGACCATCCAGAAGATGAACCGCTTGGGGGTGTCCCTGAAGATCATCACCGGGGATAACGCCCTAGTGGCGGCCAGCGTAGGACGGCAGGTAGGAATTGTCCGGTCCCGGGTGCTTACCGGCCCTGAAATTCGCCTGATGAGCGAAGAGGCCCTCCTCCACAAGGTAAAGGAAACCCAGGTCTTTGCCGAGGTGGAGCCCAACCAGAAGGAACGCATCATCCTGGCCCTGCGCAAGGGCGGCCACGTAGTGGGTTTTATGGGAGACGGGATCAACGATGCCTCTGCCCTCCATGCCGCCGACGTCTCCATTTCCGTGGACAGCGCGGTGGACGTAGCCAAGGAAGCCGCAGACATCGTTCTCCTGGAAAAGGATCTGGGGGTCCTGATTAAAGGAGTACAGGCCGGGCGGACCACCTTTGCCAACACCCTCAAGTACGTGTTCATGGCCACCAGCGCCAACTTCGGTAACATGTTCAGCATGGCCGGGGCTTCCCTCTTCCTCTCCTTTCTGCCCCTGCTTCCCAAACAGATTCTCCTCACCAACCTCCTTACCGACCTGCCTGAAATGACCATTGCCACGGACAGCGTCGATGCGGAGCTGGTGGAGAAACCCCGGCGCTGGGATATCAAGTTCATCCGTAAGTTTATGATAACCTTTGGAATCATCAGCTCCGTGTTCGACTACCTCACCTTCGGGGCCCTGATATGGATTCTCCATGCGTCGGAAGCCCAGTTCCGCACCGGCTGGTTCCAAGAGTCAGTCATTTCCGCGGCCGTCATTGTGCTGGTGATCCGCAGCCGGCGGCCCTTCTTCCAGAGTTTGCCGGGAAGATACCTGCTGGTGGCGACCATCCTGGTAGTGGCGGCCACCCTCCTCTTTCCTTATACACCCCTGGCCGTGTTCTTCAACTTCCAGCCCCTGGCCCCGGAATTCCTGTTGATGATCGGCCTGATTCTCCTCTTGTACATCACCTTCGCAGAAGTGGCGAAAAGGTTCTTCTATCGGAGAGTGAGGTATTGAAGGTAGGGCTGGAGAGAAGCCGGCTCCCCCATGGTAAACAGCCCATTTCGTTATCCAGATCATATCTAGAAATTTTCCTCGCTCCACCGATAAGTCCAATGCATGGCAAGTTGGTCGTGGCTTAGCCGGGTCAACCCTCCTTTTGCATCTAAAAATTTTCCCCAGGTCAATGACCTCTATCGATATGAGAAAAAATTGGCCGGATGCGGGACATGATTATAAGTATCCCAGCAACCTGAGGTCCTTCATGATGCTTTCTTTCCCTTTGGACCGGCCTTGCCTCTCGTCTCCACCGTCCTGGGCTTTTGCGGTGCAGGGGATGCAACTGAGAGACCGGTAGCCCTGGTCGTAAAGCCGGCAGTAGGGCAGGTTAAAGGCATGGATATAGTCCCAGATATCGGTTTCGGTGAAGTGCAGGATAGGGTGGATTCTGGTGTGGGGCGGGAGTTCCCGGGGTGAGAGGCACTGCTCCTCGGCCCTGGCCTCTTGTTCATCCCAGCGGATGGCGGTGATGAGGCCCCGGATGCGATGCTCGACGATGCCCCGGTTCAGGGGTTGCACTTTAAGGGCCAGGCAGCACGCTTTCTTGTCCTTGCCGATCTCCAGGCGCTTGGCGGCCTCGGCGTCCTGGAGCACTACCAGGCGCAAATTCCAGAGTCCAGCCAGGTGATCTCGAAATTGGAGCACCTCTGGAAACTTGACGGTGGTGTCCAGGTTGAATACCGGGAAGGGAATAGTCGCGTCACCCAGCGAACGGATGAGATGAAGGACGACCAGAGAATCCTTGCCACCGGAGAAGGTGACGGCCAGGGAACCGTCAAAGGCGTCCATCGCGTAACGCAGGATGCTGCAGCTTTCCTCAATCTTTTCGGCCAGAGTCGTCATGGCGATAGTCCTCAGGTTATTGTGGCCTCTTGGGGGCGAGAACCTCGTTGATCTCTTTCCTAAGGGTAAACAATCTTTCCGGCTCCAGTCCGGCCAGATTATTTTTTTCGTTAGGATCGTTTTTTAGATTGTACATCTCATACTGATTGAACTTCAGATACTTGATGAGTTTATAGTCTCCATGAATCGCGGCAATGGAAGTAGTCTGGAAATTAGGGACAGGGTCCATTTGGTATAAATACATGGAGAATTTTGTGCCAGTGTTAAAGCGGCCGTCATACAGTGCCTTCTTAAATGACTTGCCATCCATCCAGGGTGGGGCCTCGATCCCCAGAAAATCCAAAATAGTGGGAGCGAGGTCCACATGACTGACGTTGGCTTCGATTCGCTTCCCCTGAGTCTGTCCGGGCAAATGGATGATCAGCGGTACATGGATAAGGCACTGGTAGAGGAAAGGCCCGCTGTGCGACCAAAAATTTCTTTCAAATGATTCGCCGTGATCGGACGTCACCATGATGATCGATCTATCATAGACTCCGATTTCTTGCAAATATGATAAAAACTTCCCCACTTCATGGTCGCCATAAAGAATATGCTCATCATAACGCAGAGAAAGTTTGTCGACTATAGGTTGATCCGTCGATCGATAAGTTAACCCTTTCATAAATCTTCTAACATCGCTTGAAAAATTCCTGTAGTTATCGAATATTCTTTTGCGAAGAAAAGTATAAATGAAGTTTTTCCCAGGAACATACGGGGCATGAGGCGGTATTATATGTATCCAGAGAAAAAACGGCTGCTGCGCGTGGCTCAGGAATTTAGCAGCCATATCAAAGCTTTTGTCTGGAGTAACATAATCAGGAGGGTACATACCACTATGATGCATTCTGAGATTATAAAACCAGGCGCTCCCTAACCACCTATCTATTAATTTATAGAAAAGCGATTCATTATTCAGTGCATTCAACCAAGTCCAGGAGGTTATCCCTGATGTATAAAAAAATTCCAGAATATTATTGATGGGTTCTGAGCTGGTCATCCTCGAGTACACATGGTCGAAACCATTTAACTTAATTCTCCAGGGGATGCCGTATTCATTCGCGACGGACAGGGCGGTTTCATATCCTGCTTCCTTTAAAATACTCGGCAGGTTTTCATTTTGGCTATTCCCGATAAAAATAGAATAGCTGTTTTTCATCTGATGATTAAGGGGGTGCTTACCAGTCAATAAACTTGCAAAGCTGGGTAGCGTCCAGTTGCAACTTGAATACATATTATTAAATAC
>JBAVUP010000214.1:0-6170 GCA_049696835.1 Desulfobaccales bacterium | reverse complement strand
CCCGGGCAGGTCCTCGATGATCTCCAGTCCCAACGTGCCCTGGCCGGCGATCACCTCGGGGTCGTCGTAGGGGTGAATAAAGGTGTACCCCTGGATCACCAGTTCCTGGGCCCGCGCCAGGGCCTCCCCCAGGTCCCGGCCGTGGAGAATCACTTCGGCGCCGTAGCCCCGGGTGGCCAACTGCTTGGAGATGGAAGCCCCCCGGGGCATGACGATGGTGGCCGGCAGGCCCAAATAAGCCGCGGCAAAGGCCACTCCCTGGCCGTGATTGCCGGCGGAGGCGGCCACCACCCGGGTCCCCTCGCCCCGCGCTTTCAGGAGGGACAGGCGGTTGATGGCCCCCCGTAGTTTGAAGGACCCGGTGGTCTGGAGGTTCTCCAACTTCAGGAAGACCTCCCGGCCGCCGGCCCGGCTCAAGGTATGGGAATAGACAAGCGGGGTGCGAAGGACCACCCCGGCCTGCCGCGTCCGGGCGGCTTCGATCTCGGTGAGGCTTATGGCGGTCAATTATCCCCCTGCGGCCTGGCGCCTCCACCCCCGGCTGGATCAGCCGGCCTCTTAGGGTTCGGGTTGCCTTTATCCAGCCAGAATCTCAAAGTGGCCTGGGCCTTGCGCCAACCGGCCGTCTTGAGTCGGGCCACGTGGGCTAACCATTCGGAGCGCAAGGAGGTGAGATAAAGGGCCAGGTCCTGCTCCATGAGGGGGGCCAAACGCTGATGCAGCCTGGTGTTGATCTCCTGGTCCCCCGGGGCCAGCCCCAGCCAACTCAGGTAACCCTCATCGAAGATAAACGCCGGGGAAACCCGGCCCTGAATACCCCTGAGGGCAAAAAAGGTTTGGGCCCGCTCCACGTCATATTCCAGGACCCAGCCGCAGTCCTCCAGCATGACCTTATCCCCGATATGGTCGGGTCGGCAGGCGGGGCAGTAGAGATTAACCAGGATTTCCATGGGCAGGACGTTGTCCCGGCAGCTCAGATGGGCCGAATTGCGGCCACAGGAGCAAAACCGGCGCAGGCTCATGCACATGGCTGGACCTCCCTCGGGTGGCTGAGGAACAGAGCGAAATGCCCTCCATAAATACTATTATTCGGCTATAATGACAACTGTCTTTCCGGCGGCAGCAGCTTTTTCCCGCAAACCGCGCCATGACCGGCCCAGACAGGGGCGTCGGCGATAACCCTCTGACCCAGGCCGGCTTGGGGCGGTTCGGAACCCACCTCTTGATCCCCGGGCGTGGGAGGAGTGTGGCGTTATGCACGTAATCGCCGAGGTGCTGACCCGGTTTGCCGGCCGCTTTGCCGCAGAGTTGGGGATTGACCTGCGCTCGGGACCGGCAGCCCGGCAACAGTGGTTCCTGGCGGCCATCCTCTACGGCGCCCGCATCTCCGGCCAGTTGGCCGCCCGCACCTACCGGGTCTTTGCGACCCGGGGCCTCTGGACCCCCGAGGCTATCCTGGCCCAGGGTTGGGATAACCTGGTGGTGCTGCTGGATGAAGGCGGCTATGCCCGGTACGACTTCAAGACCGCCACCAAACTCCTCAACGTCATGGGGACCCTGAAAGAGCAATATCAAGGCTCCCTGGAGCGGCTGCACGCCCTCTCCGGGAGTTATGCCGACCTGGAAGCCCGCTTGCGGGGACTGGCTGGGGGGATCGGGCCCGCCACGGTCAATATTTTCCTGCGGGAGCTCCGGGGCATTTGGGCCCGGGCCGCGCCCCCGCTGAGCTCCCTGGCGCAACGGGCCGGGGAGCACCTGGGGCTGTTCCCTGCCGGTCTGACCCCCGAGGCGGCCCTGGAGGCCCTGGCCCGGGAATGGCGGGGCCAACCGGTGGCGGGGTACGACCTGGCGGACCTGGAGTCGGCCCTGGTGCGGCTGGGGATGGAACTCCGGCGACAGGCCCGGAAAAGCAGTTTGTAGGTTTTACTTGGCGTCTTTGCGCCTTGGCGAGAGAATATTTCACGCTAAGGCGCAAAGACGCCAAGGGTATAAGGACTGAAAGGAATTTGCTTATGCCCGACTGTATCTTTTGCGGCATTGCGGCCGGGGAGGTGCCCGCGGTCCGCATCCTGGAGACCCCTTTAGTCTTGGCTTTTCTGGATATTGCTCCAGTGAACTATGGCCACACTCTGGTCATCCCCAAGGCGCACCATCAGAACCTGCAGGACCTGCCGGACGCCCTGTGGCAGGAAATGGGCCAGGTCTGCCGGCAGGTGGCCCAGGCCCTCAAGGCCTCGTTATACGCCCAGGGCTTCAACGTCCAGATGAACAATTTCGAGGCCGCAGGCCAGGTGGTGTTCCATGCCCACCTCCACGTCATCCCCCGCTACTTTACCGATGGCCTCAAACTGTTCCCCCAGGAACATTACAAACCCGGGGACATGGAAAAAACCGGGGAACAACTGCGCCGGGCCCTGGAAAAGATGGAAGGTTGATTTGAGGGGAGGACCGGGGGCCCCTCGCCCCCTCTCTCAGTTCATGACAGCCAGGACCTCTTGGAGGAAGGCGGTGGCCTCGCTCAGGGGTACCGGCATCCCGTTGATGGCGGCCACCGGCATCAGGCCCATGAGGGAGTTGGCCAGCCAGAGGCCGCCGGCCTCGTGCAACTGGGCCACGGTGGTGGGCTGGGCGTCCAGGGTCAGATCCCGGGCCGCCAGGCCCCGGCGGAGCACCGCCACGGTCACTCCGGGGAGGGCGCTGGCCGATTTGGGAGTATAAAAGCGCCGCTGGTGGAGATACACCAGGCTGGTGGCGGCCCCCTCCGAGACCAGGCCGTCGGCCTCCAGGATGAGGGCCTCTTTGGCGCCCTCATCCAGGGCATACTGCCGGGCTGCCAGGTAAAACAGGTAGCTGAGGCTCTTGTGGCGGCCCACAAAGCTGGAGCGGCCCTCGGGAAAGACCACCACCGGCCAGCCCGCGGCATACTCCTCCGGCGTGGGGAGAGTATAGGGGTGAGCCCAGATGACCAGGGTGGGACGGGAGGACGGCGGCAGGCCCAACCCGGGCGCCACCCCCCGGGTGAGCAGGATTTTTACCCGGGCCGGGCCCCGGGTGAGGCCGTTGGCCGTGAGCAACTCGGCCAGGCGCTCCTCCCAGGGGACCCAGGCGGGAAACTGCAGGCGAAAGACCCGAGCCGAAGCCTGTAAGCGCGCCAGATGCTCGGGAAGAAACAGCACCCTGCCGGCCTCCGCCCGCAGGGTTTCAAACAACCCGTCGCCGAAGAGCAAACCCCGGTCGTTCACCGACACCCGGGCCTCGGCGGCCGGGATCAACTCTTCATTCAGCCAGATGAATTGGTGGTCCGTTGATCCCATCATGGTCCCCCCGTTGTCTCGCCGGTGTGCATGGTTTCCCTGGCATCCCCAAGGATTCCGCCAACCTTGGGCATCAGATAACCAGGTGCACGGGGTTACACGTCAGCCGTTGCCTTTTCGCCTCTTCGCCCGCAGCATTATGCCATTATTCCCAAAACTACTGAAATCTTCAAGTTCTTACAAATCACCCTCAATGAGGCGGAACAGGGTGCGCCCTTTATGGAGGGTTTCCTCATATTCGTCTTCTTCCCGGGAATCATACACCACCCCGCCCCCCACGGCGAAATGGCCCTGCCCCCGGGTGATGATGGCGGTGCGGATGGCCACGTTGAGGTCCAGGTTGCGGTGGAGTCCCAGGTAGCCGATGGCCCCGCAGTAGACGTGGCGCACGTGCGGCTCCAGTTCGTCGATGATCTCCATGGCCCGAATTTTGGGGCAGCCGGTGATGGAGCCCCCGGGAAAGGTGGCCCGCAGGATATCCACAGCGCCGCATTCGGGTTTGACCCGGCCGGTAACGATGGACACCAGGTGGTAGACGTTCTGGTAGGCCTCCAGCCGTTTGTGCTCCTTGACCTGCACCGTGCGGGGCAGGCAGACCTTGCCCAGGTCGTTCCTGAGAAGATCCACGATCATGGACAGCTCAGCGTCGTCCTTGGGGCTCTCGGCCAATTCCTGACGCAGGACCGCGTCCGCGGCCGGGGTGGCCCCCCGGGGCCGGGTGCCCTTGATGGGGCGGGTCTCGAGATAATCTCCCCGTTGGTACAGGAAGCGCTCCATGGAAGTGGAAAGCACCTGAAAATCGTCACAGTGCAGATAGGCGTAAAAGGGGGCCGGGTTCAGGTGGAAAAGCCGCTGCAACAGGTAGTACGGCTCCCCGGACAGCGGAAAGGAAAAGCGCTGGGTCAGGTTGACCTGGTAGACGTCGCCCTGGCGGATGTACTCCCGGATACGTGTAAGAGCCTGCAGATACGCCTCCCGGGTGAAGTTGCTCCGGGGGTTGCCGACCCGGTAAGCCCCCACGGGCGTGACGGGGGGCCACAGCTCATCATCCCCTATGGCCAGGCGACGCCCCCCGGCAGTCTCGTAGGTCACCCCCACTTGCCAGTAACGCCCGGCCCGCCGGTCATGCACCACCAGCCGCCGGGGAAAGGCGAACACCATCTCCGGCAGGTGTAAGTCATCCACCGCGGTGGTGGGCAACCGCTCCAGGTGATTCTTCAGGTCATAGGCCAGAAACCCCAGCCCCCCCGCGGCCAGGGGCGCCAGCGGGGAGTCCCCCGGCATCTCCAGGGCTCCCAGGAGATCCTCCAACACGTCAAACGGGTTGCCGTCATATTCCCGGGTGTCGCCGTTCTGCTGCACCAGCACCCGGCGGCCCTTGGCCCGGAGCACCAGGAACGGGTCCCAGCCCATGAGGGAATACCCGGCGCAATCCAACTCCCCGCCACTCAATAACAACATGGCATACGGCCGCTGCCGCACCGCGCTGAACAGCTCCGCCAGGCCCGCAACCCCCGGCGGCGGCTCATACGGCTTGACCGCAATATCCACCACCCGCCCGATCATATTGATTCCTTTTGAGGGGAGGACCGGGGGATTGGTAGCCACAGGCGTCTCGCCTGTGGTTCCCCCGTCTTCCCCTCAAACTCCCCTCCCACCCCCCTGTAAGGGGTTGGTGGAGGGGGTTTGGGGGAGCTTTTTGTAGGTGCAGGGGCCGTCTGCCCCTGGCCTCCTCCCCCAATTAACCCTCTCTTCCAAAAAATTCGCCGCCAGGGCGTGGCCGTGGCTGGTGAGGAAGGATTCCGGGTGGAACTGGACGCCGTGCAGCGGGAAGCGGCGGTGTTGCAGGCCCATGACGACGCCGTCCTCGGTCCAGGCGGTGACCTCCAGTTCCGGAGAGTTGGGGACCGCCATGAGGGAATGGTAACGGGCGGCGCCGAAGGGTGAAGGCAGCCCTTGAAACAGGCCCCGGCCCGTGTGGAACACCTGATCGCGTTTGCCGTGCACCGGGATGGGGGCTTTGACGGTGGCGCCGCCGAAGACTTCGTTCAGGGCCTGGTGTCCCAGGCACACCCCCAGGATGGGGAGGTGTCGATGGAAATGGGCGATGGCCGCCTTGCTGATGCCGGCCTGGTCCGGGGCCTTGGGACCCGGCGAGATGCAGAGGCAGTCGGGCTTGAGGTCGGCAATGCCGTTCAGATCGATCCCGTCATGGCGAAAGACCAGGACTTCCAGGTCAAACTCATAGAAGAGCTGCACCAGGTTATAGGTAAAGGAGTCGTAGTTGTCGATCATCACCAGCCGCATCAGCGAGTTTTCCGTTTTCGGTCTTCTGTTAAAAGAAAAAGCATTATCGCCGGTTAGCTACGGAGTTGGGAGCCTCTGAACCGACGGATGCTACAAACACCCCCAATAAAAAGAGCCACCCGGATGAGTCTGGGTGGCCCGCGCCTGACATAACTCTGGTTAATTTTATAGAAGGCATTCCCCGTGCTGTCAACAATTTTCTTAAGGATGCGGACGCGAAATGCGGCCCAGGGCCTCTCTGGCCCCTTATGGATAACTTATTAATACCTCATACTTTTACTGCTCCTGATAAGTTTCCAAAAATAGCAGTGAGTTTGCAGCGTGGGATTTTTGTTTATATAGATATTGTGTAAACTTACTTTCCCCCCTATTTTTTGCCGTAGGGCGGGAAAGTGAAACGCATCCCGCCTTCGGCAATTGGCTTAGACCTAAATTATGCCGCACTATGTTCGCGCCTTTGTTTCTGGCGGCACGTTCTTTTTCACAGTCACGCTGCTGGAACGCCGCGGGAAACTAATGATGCTAAAGGCGGGATGCGCTATGCTTTCC
>JBAVUP010000213.1:0-29601 GCA_049696835.1 Desulfobaccales bacterium | reverse complement strand
CCACCACCCCCGGAGAAGGGTGAATTCCATGGCTTGCATTATAGCAAAATTCTTGCTACTTTCCATAACTCTGGTAAGACCGTGTTGGGTCGTTTAGCCGGGAAGGGTGGCATGACGCCGCCGGGATGAATTTTCTTTTTGAAATTTTTCACCAGAACAGGTATGAAAAATTATCTGCCTGGAAAAGCCTGAAGAAATCGATAAAATAGCATAATGAAGGAGATAGGCGACATGGCCAAGGTAGCGGTAAAGGAAGCCAAAAAACGGTATTGCTATGACTTCGGAGAAGGCGACGGGACCAATAAAAAACTGCTGGGGGGCAAGGGCGCCGGGCTGTGCACCATGACCCAGATCGGCCTGCCGGTACCCGCCGGCTTCGTCATCACCACCGAGGCCAACATTGAATATTTGGAAGAAGGGGAGAAATTCCCCGTAGGCCTCATGGATGAAGTCCATGCATACATGGAGGCTCTGGAGAAGAAGACCGGCAAGGGCTTCGGTGACCCCGCCAAACCCTTATTAGTGTCCGTGCGCTCCGGTTCCGCCCTGTCCATGCCGGGGATGATGGACACCATCCTCAACCTGGGGCTGAATGACGAAACCGCCCAAGGCATGGTCGCCCTTACGAAGAATGACCGCTTTGTCCAGGACGCCTACCGGCGCTTCCTCCAGCTCTTCGGCAAGATCGGCCTGGGAATCCCGGACGCTGAATTTGATAAGATCTTCGAAGAGGTTAAAGAAAAATATAAGGCCCACGTGGACACCGAACTCTCCGCGGAGGCCCTGGCTGAGGTAGTACAAAAGTTTAAGGATGTGATCAAGCGCCAGACCGGCAAACCCTTTCCCCAGGACCCCTGGGCCCAGCTCTTTCTGGCCATGGAGGGCGTCTTCAAGTCCTGGATGGGCAAACGGGCCGTGGACTACCGCCGCCAATTCAACATTACTCCCGACTTGGCCTACGGCACCGCGGTGAGCATCTGCACCATGGTCTTCGGCAATATGGGCAACGACTCCGCCACCGGCGTGGGTTTCACCCGGGACCCGGGCACCGGGGAGAATGTCCTTTACGGTGATTATCTGATCAACGCCCAGGGCGAAGACGTGGTGGCGGGCATCCGCACCCCCCGGCCGCTGAAGGAGTTGCGCATCGACATGCCCGGCATTTTCAAAGAATTGGAGAAGATGCACCACATCCTGGAAAAGCACTACCGGGAGGTCCAGGACTTCGAGTTCACCATCGAGCAGGGCAAGCTCTACATGCTCCAGACCCGCAACGGCAAGATGAACGCCTGGGCCCTGTGCAAGACCTCGGTGGACATGGTCAAGGAGGGCCTGATTACCGAAGAAGAGGCCTTGCTGAGGATCGAGCCGGACATGCTGGAGCAGTTTCTGCACCGGCGCATTGACCCGGACTTCAAACAGGAGCCCCTGGCCGTGGGCATCTCCGCCTCTCCCGGCGTGGCGGTGGGCAAGGTGGTGTTCGACGCCGACCGGGCCGAGCGTCTGGGCAACCAAGGCGAGAAGATCATCCTGACCCGCATCGAGACCAAGCCCGAGGATATCCACGGTTTCTTTGCGGCCCAGGGCATCCTCACCAGCCGGGGCGGCAAGACCTCCCACGCCGCGGTGGTGGGCCGGGGCATGGGCAAACCCTGCGTCTCCGGCGCCGAAGGCCTGGACATCAATTATGATTTAAAGGAGGCCCGGTTGGGTGGCGTAGTCATCAAGGAAGGGGATATTATCACCATCGACGGCACCACCGGCGCGGTTTATCTGGGGTCAGTCCCCATGCTGGATCCGGAACTTCCCCAGGCCCTGGCTGCCTTGATGGAGTGGGCCGACAAGCTGGCCAAAATCGAGGTGTGGGCCAACGCCGACACCCCGGACATGGCTAAGAAAGCCCGGCAGCACGGCGCCAAAGGCATCGGCCTGGTCCGCACCGAGCGGATGTTTAATGAATCGGACCGCCTGCCCCTGATGCGCAATATGGTCCTGGCGGACACCCCGGAAGAGCGGAAGCGCTGGGCCGACCAGCTCACGCCCATGCAGCGCCAGGATTTCGTGGAAATCTTCCGGGTCATGGACGGGCTGCCGGTCACCATCCGCCTGCTGGACCCGCCCCTGCACGAATTTTTGCCCAGCATCGAAGAGCTGTTGAATGAAGTCAACCGGCTCAAAGAGTTTAACCAGATTTTAAGCGCCCTGGAGCAGATACCCGGCACCCTGGCGATTTTGGACCCGGAAATGCACAAGCATGTGCCCTCCATCGAGACGGTGGCCCGGGAGTTCAGCGAGTTCAGGGCCAAGGGCCTGGACCGGAAACTCCTGGCGCAGAAAGAAAAGGTGTTGCGCCGGGTGCGGGTGCTCACCGAAATCAACCCCATGCTGGGCAACCGGGGGGTGCGCTGCGGCATCTCCTTCCCGGAGATCTATGATATGCAGATCCAGGCGATCTTTGAGGCCACGGCCATAGCCCTGCGGGACAAGATCGACGCCCGGCCCGAGATCATGGTGCCCAATGTCTGCACCCGCCAGGAACTGGTCTGGGTGCAGCCCCGGGTGCAGAAGATCCACCAAGAAGTGGAAAAGCGCTACAATGTAAAAATTAAATACAAGTTCGGCACCATGGTGGAGATTGCCCGGGCCTGCGTCCGGGCGGCACGGATTGCGGAAGTGGCCGAGTTTTTCTCCTTCGGCACCAACGACCTGACCCAGGGGACCTTCTCCTTCTCCCGGGAAGACGCGGAGAACAAGTTCCTGCCCATTTACAACACCGAAGGCATCCTCCGGCACAACCCCTTTGAAATGCTGGATGAGTTGGGGGTAGGGTTCCTCATGGACTTTGCCGTGAAGGCGGGTCGCCAAACCCGGCCCGACCTGAAGATCGGCATCTGCGGCGAACACGGCGGCCAGCCCCAGGCCGTGGAGTTCTGTCACCGCATCGGCCTCAACTATGTATCCTGCTCACCCATGCGCATCCCCATCGCCCGCATGGCCGCGGCCCACGCCATGATCAAGGAGAAGAAGGGGGAGGGGGGGCGCTCCAAGGCGCTGTAGGAATAACCGAGAGGAGGGCCGGGGGCAGCGGCACAGGCTTTCCAGCCTGTGGGAATCCCACGGGCGACGCGGCCCAGGCTAGGGGATCGGTGCAGAACTGCATCGCGGGCGGGGATGCGCCGACCGCGCTCCTTACCACCTTCCCCCCCGGAGATAACCCGAAATATCACGCCATCCATGAAGAACCCCAAACAACACAGCCTCAACCAATAATTTGACCGGTTGGGAGAGGAGAGGTCATGGACGCTCATCAAATCAAGTATCGCCAAAAACTGGCGGAATACTTGATCAAGCACCTTATCAAGAGAAGGATGGAGGCCAGCTTCGCCCCGACCGCGGCCCAGGCCCGGGAAGAAATCGTGGCCATGATTCCGGCGGGCTCCACCGTAAGCCGATGCGGCTCCATGTCTTTAGTGGAGATGGGGCTCTGGGAGGCGCTGGCTAAAAAGCCCGGGGTGGAGGTGATTGACCCTTTTCGTGCGGGTTTAAGGCCGGAAGAGGTTTATGCCTTGAGGCGCCAGGGCTTGCTGGCGGACTATATGATCACCAGCACCAACGCCCTGACCATGGACGGGAGACTGGTGAACCTGGATGCCACCGGCAATCGGGTGGCAGGCATGTGCTTCGGGCCGGAGAAGGTCATTGTGGTCGCCGGCATGAACAAGGTGACCCCCGATCTTGATTCCGCCCTGGCCCGGGTTAAAAACCACGCGGCTCCCATCAACGCCATTCGGGCCAATATGCCCACGCCTTGCGTGGAAGACGGCATCTGCCACGACTGCAAAAGTCCCAGCCGAATCTGCAATATGTGGTCCATCATCGAGGGCCACATGATCAAAAATCGTCTTCACGTTAAACTGGTGGGCGAGGATTTAGGGTATTGAGATCAGCGCGGCAGCTGTTTGTTCTTGGGCTACCAACGATGATCGAGGGTTCCTTTCCCTGGTGAAGACTTTGGCGGCGTAACCCCGGTCTGGGGGGCATCTGCCGCCAGACGCGCTTTCCCCTGTCAATCTGCAACGTTACCCCCCCCTGGACGTGAATGCCTCCAGCTTGTCCTGCCTTTTTTGGCAGGCAGCGAGACCTGAGTCCGGACTGGGCCCAAAAATTATTGAGCACCTGAGAAATTTTTCTTGACAAGGGGACAAGGCAGGAAGTAATAAATTGGTTAGACCATATGATGATTAGATGATTGGATGGGCATACCATCTAAACTCCAATTGACTCGGTGCTGGCACATGAAAAAGTCAACTATTCCATAATCTTAGGTAAAATTGTGGTTATGGATTTAAAGGTTAGCGAAGCTTTGATCGATGACGTCGGCAAGGGTTGGGCTCGTCTGAACCCTGAAGATATCCAGGCCTTGGGCGCCACGCTGGGGGATCTCATTGAAATCACCGGCAAAAAAAAGACGGCGGCGCGAGTCACCGGTGCTCTCGGCCAGGGCCACGAAAAACAGCACATCCAAATCGACGGCCTTACCCGGTACAATGCTCAGGCCAATTTAGGGGATACGGTACAGGTTAAGAAGGTTCCCCGCAAAACCGCCGCCACCATTGTGCTCTATCCCTTGGAGGTGAATGCCCCGCTGCCCCATGAGGCCGAACTGGAACATTTTGGCAAGGTGCTTCAAGGGTACCCCGTCCTGTTAGGTGATAAGATCAACATTCCCCTCTTTGGCGGCCAGGACCGCTTTTTCCGCGTGGAGGGGACTTCGCCTTCAGGGGCGGTCATCATCACTCAGCAGACCAATTTTGCCCTCCAGAAACCCGATTATGCCGGGAATGGGTCGGCGCAGATCTGCTATGAAGACATTGGCGGTCTCGAAAAAGAACTTAGGCTGGTGCGTGAGATGGTGGAGCTGCCCCTGCACTATGTCGAGGTCTTTGAAAGGCTGGGGATCGAGGCCCCCAAAGGATTACTCCTCTATGGTCCTCCAGGGACCGGTAAAACCCTGATTGCCAAGGCCATCGCCAGCGAGACCAAGCTCCATTTCATCAAGGTGGACGGTCCCGAGATTATCCACAAATTTTATGGCGAAAGCGAAGCCCGGCTCCGGGAAATCTTTGAGGAGGCGACCGGCCAGGCTCCCAGCATCATCTTCATCGACGAAATAGATGCCATAGCCCCGAAGCGTGCGGACGTTTTGGGTGATGTGGAAAAAAGGGTGGTGGCCCAGCTTCTCGCCCTCATGGATGGTATGGTCCCCAGGGGCCATGTGGTGGTGATCGGCGCCACCAATATTCCGGAGAAGATAGATCCCGCCTTGCGCCGCCCGGGCCGTTTCGACCGGGAAATTACCATACCCGTTCCCAATAGCGAGGGACGCCTGGCGATCCTGAAGATTCACAGCCGACATATGCCGTTGGCCCCTGATGTCAATCTGGACCGTCTGGCCCAGATCACCCACGGTTTTGTGGGGGCTGACCTGGAGGTCTTATGCAAGGAAGCGGGCATGGTGGCTTTTCGGAGATACTTGTTGGTCTTGGGAGGCAAGGACCCCCACTCCCTCCTGACCGCGCCGGAAAACCTGCAGATCACCGGGGAAGACTTTCGGACCGCACTGCGTGACATAGAACCATCGGCAACCCGTGAATTCCTGATGGAAAGGCCTGACGTCAAATGGGAGGACCTGGGCGGGCTTAAGGAGATCAAGCAGACCCTCATTGCCATTGTTGACTGGCCCAATCGGTATCCGGAGCTGTTCAGTGCAGGCAGACTTTCACCTCCCAGAGGGATTCTGTTCAGCGGACCGGCCGGCACCGGCAAGACTTTGATGGCCAAAGCCCTGGCGGGTGAAACGGGTTTGAATTTCATTCAAATCAGCGGCCCCATCATCTTCTCGAAATGGTTGGGGGAATCGGAAAAAACCCTCCACGAGATCTTCAAGAAAGCCAAGCAATCCGCACCCTGCATCCTGTTTTTCGACGAGATCGATGCCCTGGTGGCCAGACGTGGCGCGGGGGATGGCGGGGGGGCCACGGAACGCGTGGCGAGCCAGTTCTTTCATGAACTTGACAGGCTAAGCGATCTCTCCCAGGTCATCATCCTGGGAGCCACTAATCGGGAGGATTTGCTCGACCCCGCGTTGATGCGGGCCGGACGTCTCGATTTTGTCCTTCCCTTTCCCGTTCCTGACCAGGAAGGGCGACTGGAGATTCTGAAGGTGCACACCAAGGATAGGCCCTTGAGTACTGACGTGGATTTAAGGGAACTGGCCAAGAAAACCGAAGGCATGGGCGGTGCAGACTTAGCTTATATCTGTAAAAGGGCGACCATGCTGGCGATTGGAGATATAGTCGGCCTGCCTAAGGAGAAAAGGAGAACGGGGCTTTCGGTGTCTGCAGCTCATTTTCAGGCGGCCATCAGTGAGGTCCAGAGAAAGAGGGAGCCATGAGATGCTAAAGGCTGTCGAAAAGAAAAGGGCATACCAGGATGTGGTCCAACAGATGCTCAATCTCATTAGAAAGGGCAAGCTGAAGAAAGGTGACCAGCTTCCCACCGAAAGGGATTTGACGGAGACTTTCAGGGTATCTCGCACCACGGTTCGGGAAGCCATTCGTTACCTGGAATCCATGCGGTTGGTGGAGAGCAGACAGGGTAACGGCACCTATGTGCTGGCCTCCAGCGATAATGCCAGTGTCCAGACGTTGTCCGCGGCCCTTTTTCAGGATAGGGACGAACTGGTGGACATCTTTTACATCCGCAAGATCATCGAACCATCCATAGCTCAGTTGGCGGCAGAATATGCCACCCCGGAAGAGGTTAAGGAGTTGGAAGAGATTGTAGAGCGACACGAAGCGGATCTTGCCGCCGGAAAGAAGACGGTGGAGACCGATACCGCTTTTCATATGGCACTGGCTCGAATAGCCAAAAACCGGGTTTTAGGGCGTCTGGTTCACGCCCTCATTGACCTTTTGGCTGAAAGCCGCAAAGAGGTCCTGCAGAGTAACACCCGGGCGGTGGAATCCCTTAAAGGCCACAGGATGATCCTCAATGCCGTGAGGGCGGCCGATTGTACCAAGGCTAAGGAAGGGATGCGTCGCCATTTAAGCGAGATAGAGAATCTCTTATTCAAGAACAAGAAGGGAGGAAGGAGGTGTAAATAACGGGTTGCAATAAAGAGAGTTTAAGGCTTTTTCAACGGTCAGTTTCAATATTCAGACATCTAGGAGGTATTTATGGCCAAGGTTCATGAAATAACCATTTGGACGCGTGGAGTAACCATGGATAAGGAGGGCCGCGATATCGCCAGTGCCATCGGCAAGGCAGCCGAAATGGAAGGCAAGCACGTGATGGCCTTTGATAATTACGAGGACCTCCCGGACCGCGTGTTGGTCACCACTCGTAAGTATGTCAGGATGAGCGATGAAGAGATCGAGCACAAGTATGTCTACACCAACGACCATCCTGAGGTCGTGATTGTGGCGGAGCCGACCATCGTCAAAGGTATCAACGTGTTGCACGGGATGGCCGAGGGCGGTCTCCTGATTATCAATACCGGCCGAGACATTGACTACATGCTGCAGTTTATTCCCAACGCGGACCTGCTGGGGGCCATCGCCACCGTGGATGCGGACAGCATCTCGGGAGTCAAAACCGTGGATTTTTCCGGTTCAGAAGGCGGCTCCGACGCCGTGGGCGTTGGCGCCGGCATCGCCGCGCCCATAGCCGGCGCTTTTGCCAAGGTGAGCGGCATGGTCAAAAAAGAGGACCTGGCCAAGATCGTCAAAGACGTCTCCGGCATGGAAAAGGGTTTTAAAGAAGTGAAGATGCGGAAGTTTCGCAAGGCCCGGGCCGAGTATTTCTGGGGCGGCTGATCCCCAGGGACCTGAACAAAACCTTATCAAAGGAGCATAATACTATGTCGAAAAAGCTTCCAGAATACGGGACCATAAATGTTCCGCATGAAAGATCCGTGCCGTTCGGGGCCATTACCCCTGCTCCGGTGCGCCAGCAGGATCTCTTTGTCACGTCGAACTGGCGGATTGTCCGGCCGGTTATCGACCACGAATTGTGCACGCGCTGCCTATCCTGTTACATTTCCTGTCCGGATTCCTGCTGGTCTTACAATGAGAAAGAGGACCTGATGGAGTGGAACTGGAAGTTCTGCAAGGGCTGTCAGGTCTGCATCAAACAGTGTCCGGTAGGCGCTCTGTCCCCGGCTCCGGAACTTGATTTTGAGGACGGCGTCCACCGTTTGGAAAAACCCTTCTAGGGGAGGAGAAACGATTATGCCTCAAGAGAGAAACTTAACTGGCTGTTCAGCCGCCGCTCAGGCGGCCAAGCTGGCAGAAGTCGAAGTGATCTGTTCCTATCCCATCCGTCCCTATACCGCGATCATGATGGAACTCGCCAAAATGGTCGCCAATGGCGAGCTGGATGCGGAATTCGTCCACGGCGAGGGCGAGCATTCCCAGCTCTCCGTGGTGCTGGGTGCATCTGCCGCCGGGGCCCGGGCCTACACGGGCAGCGCCGGGGTGGGAGTAACCTATGCCTTCGAATTATACAGCCCCATAGCCGGCGGCAGATATCCGTTGCAAATGGCCATTGCCGACCGTACCCTGGACCCCCCCGGTGATTTCGGCTCCGAGCATACGGACGCCATGTCTTTTAGAGACCAGGGCTGGTTGATGGGTTGGGCCTGCAGCCCCCAGGAGGTCTTCGATAACACCCTGATGGGGTTTCGGATCGGAGAGGATCCCCGGGTGATGCTCCCCCAGGCAGTCTGCCAGGATGGCTACTTCATCTCCCATATCCCCGACAAGGTGATCGTGGCCGACGCGGCCCAGGTGAAGGAATTCCTGCCGCCGTATAAGGCTCCGCATCCGCTGAGCATGGAGTGTCCGGTCTCCCACGGTCCCCAGATCCGGCCTGACCAGGGTGCGCCCATGGATGCCCAGAGGGCGGTGACTTTTCTGGAGGTCCCCAAGGTCATCAGAGAGGCAACCGCGGACTTCAACCGCATCTTTGGCCGGAACTATGACCCCTTCCTGGAGAACTACAGATTGGAAGATGCCGAAATCGCCTTCTTCATTATGGGCGCCCACGCCAATACCTGCAGGAAAGCAGTGGATACTCTCCGGAAAAGCGGGGTGAAGGCAGGCATGGTCCGGCTGCGCTGGGTCCGCCCGTGGCCTACCCATGAGATTGCCGAAGCCTTGGCTCATGTCAAGGCGGTGGGGTGCGTCGAGACGAGCACCTCCTACGGCGGCGCCATGCGGGGCGGCAACCTGATTCACGAAGTCCGGGCGACCCTTTATGATCTGGACCCAAGACCCGTGGTCACCTCTTTCATGGCCGGCCTGGGCGGAGAAACCATCTACTCGGAAGATTTTTTCTTCATGGCCAAGGTGCTCTCCAAGATGGTCAAGGAAAAGAGGGCCGACCGGTATGTCCGGTGGATTGGATTCGAAGCTGACTAACCACACGCTTGATTAATCATGGAGGACGATTCATGAAGGCTTTTGACTATAAGTTTCAAACTTTTGAGCCCATCAAATCCTTCCGCGCGGCGCCCGTTGAAGAGATGTACGTGCCGGGCCACCGTACCTGCTCCGGATGCGGCCCCGCCCTCAACTACCGGCTGGTGGCCAAGGCCGCAGGGAAGAATACGATCTTCATCGGCCCCACGGGCTGCATGTATGTGGCCAATTCCAGCTACCTCTGCACCCCCTATGCCGTATCCTGGATCCACGCCCAGATCACCAACGGCGGCGGCGTCGCCTCGGGGGTCGAGGCGGCCTATAAGGTGATGATGCGCAAGGGTAAATATGACGGGCCTTTCCCCAATATCATCGTCATGGCCGGTGACGGCGGCTCCGTGGACATCGGCCTGCAATCCATGTCCGCCTTGATGTACCGCGGCCACAAGGTCCTGTTTATCTGCTATGACAATGAATCCTATGCCAATACCGGGATCCAGATCTCACCCACCACCCCGTATGGGGCCCAGACGACCTTCACGCCTCCGGGCAAAATGATCCCCGAAGGTAATGTCCTGTTTCCCAAAGACCCGCCCCAGTTGGTTATCGGCGGGCATCCCCTGGTGAAATATGTGTCCACCACCTCGGTGGCCTATCCCCTGGATCTGATGAATAAGGTGAGAAAGTCCCTGAGCCAGCCGGGTCCGACCTTCATGCACATGCTGACTCCCTGCCCCAAGGGCTGGCAGTTTGATGAGAGTCTCACCATGGAGATGGGCAAACTGGCCGTGGAGACCGGCATGTGGACCCTCTACGAGTGGGAGGACGGGGAATACAAATACCAGCGTCTACCCAAGAAATACCAGCCGGTAAGCGAGTACATGAAGCATCAGGGGCGCTTCCGCCATCTGAAGGAAGAGCATATCGCCAAGATGCAGGCTTTCGTGGATCAAAAGATCGCGCATGTCAAGGCTACCGCTAAACCGGTGGAGGCGGCTCCTCCGGTAGCTTCGAAGAAGAAGAAGTAGCCGGTAAAAAACCAGGGTGCAGGGTCTTCGGCCCTGCACCACGATCTCTCAAAGGAGGTGCCATAAGACCTCAAAGCCGGTAAGCAAGTACTGAAGCATTAATGAAGCTTGGAAGAGCATGCAGCCAAGATGCCGGTCTTTGTGGATGAGAAGATAAAGAATCTCACGGCCTGGGCGCAAGCAGTAGCAGCTCCGGCGCCGGCTGCGTAAGAGAGGGCGTGTGGTTTAAAACTAGAAACGGGTTAACCAGCTACCTAGATGAGCAAACCGGTTAAGATTGCTCATCTCGGGGTTTACAAAGCTCTACTCGAGAAGGAGGCAATCCAATGGCAGTGCCGGTAAGCTTGGACCCCAAGGAAGTTTATGGACCCATTAAGGGCAACAGATGGGTTCAACTCACGCTGGCGGTTATAGCGATGGTTATGATTGCCAACCTGCAATATGCGTGGACATTGTTTGTGCCGGAACTCAGGTCGGCGTTCGGCTGGACCCTGGCCGCCACCCAGATGGGGTTTACCCTCTTCATCGTCTTCGAGACCTACGCTATGCCGATAGAGGGATATCTCCTGGATAGGTTCGGGCCGCGCCTTTTCTTCACCGTCGCCGCCGTATTTGTCGGGGTTGGCTGGGGGATGCTGGGAATCGTCAAGTCCCTGTCCGCTCTTTACTTCTTCTATGGCATGGCCGGGTTGGGAGCCGGTTTCGTCTATGGCGGCAGCATCGCCATAGCTCTCCGGTGGTTCCAAGACAAACGGGGGCTGGCGGCGGGTATCATCGCCGCGGGCTTCGGCGCAGGCTCGGCGCCGTTCATCCCCATCATCGGTTATATGTTGAAAAATCAAGGCTATAGCATCACCTTTATCTTGACCGGCATACTTCAGGGGATCATTATCCTCGCCGCTGCCCAGGTCCTCAAGTATCCTCCCGGGCAAACCGGAAAGCAGGCCCAAGTAATGGTTAGCACTTCGGGAACCCGCGGGTATACTCCATGGGAAATGCTGCGCCAGCCTCAATTCTACCTGATATATTTCATGTTCATCTGCATGGCCAGCGGCGGCCTGCTGGTCACCGCCCAGACCAAGCCCTTCGCCAAGAACATGGGGATTGCCTCGTACATCGTGATCCTGGCCATCACTTTTGATCGCCTCGGCAACGGACTGGGACGGATCATGTGGGGTGGGATTTCCGATAAATTGGGGCGCCCCCTGACGATGGCAGTGGTCTTTGTCATCAATGCGGTTACCGTGGCGCTGATCCCCACTTTGGGCGCCCAAGGTTATTGGTTTGTTATCCTGCTCTTCTTTAACATGCTGACCTGGGGCCCCATCTTCGCCCTGTTCCCGGCCATTACCGCCGACCGGTTTGGCACCACCTTTGCCGCCAGCCTTTATGGAGTGGTTTATACCGCCAAAGGTTTTGGCGGCATCCTGGGCGGGGTGGTCTCGGCTTATCTGGCAGTGAAGTACGGCTGGGCCGTGGTTTTTTATGGTGGGGCCATTCTGGCCTTTGCCGCCGGTATGGGCGCGCTGATCATGAATAAGATACCCACGCCGGCGCCGATCAAGGTTGGAAAAGAGAAAGTCCTGGTGGAGACCCCATCCGCCGCCATAGATTGATGAGGCATGGCGGTTCAACCTTCCAACCCATGGGGATCGGGTCGGAAGATTGAATCGCCATGCAAAGGTTTCCTGATTACCAAACCGAAGGGCCGCGCCCCTCTTGGGCCCAGGATATGCTGAGTCGTGCCGCGGCGGGCCGGCCTCTTATGGTGCCGGCAGATGCGGGTGGCAGCTTTCTCCACCATGACGACCTGCCCCAGGCAATCTTGCTCGCTTTTCAGAAGCCCAAGACCTTCGGCGAAGTTTTTAACCTGGCAACCATCTATCTCAACTGGGAAGACATCGCCAGAATCATTTTCGAGGTTACGGGCTCGCCCTCACCGCTTCAAGTCATCCCTGCGGAAGAATGGCACGGGCCCCAATTCCTGGCGGATACCTGGAGACTCTGCACGTGTAAGGCTGAGCAGCTTTTTGGGTATACCACGCTATTTAGTCGAAAATCCGCCAGGAAAAGCCTGAAGGAGGCAATCACCTGCTGCTGGAAAAAGTGTTGATACAGTTTACGATCAGGAAGCCGGAACACATTTGGGATTAATTCTGAGAGATTGGGCTTTCTTTACGGGAAAGGGCATTCTCCGAGATAGGCAAGAGGAAGGGCAATGACTCAGCGCGACGCGGCGATAGCCGAAAAAATAACTCCCGCCATGGAACAAGCGGCTCTCCACGAGGGCTTGCCCCCGGAGGTCATCAGGCAGGGCCTGGCTCGGGGCACCCTGGTGGTGCCGGCCAACCGGGAGCACCGGGGACTTGCGCCCATAGCCATCGGCCGGGGCGTCAAGGTTAAAGTTAATGCCAATATCGGCACCTCACCCCACGACGTCTGCCTGGAGAAGGAAGTGGCCAAGCTGGAGGCGGCCCTGGATTATGGCGCCGATGCGGTGATGGACCTCTCCACCGGCGGCAACCTGGATGAGATTCGCGCCGCCCTCCTGGCCAAATGTCCGGTCCCCTTCGGCACCGTGCCCATCTACCACGTGATGACCGAGGCCAAATCCCTGGACGAGGTCAAGGGGGATTGGTTTCTGGACATGGTGCACCATCACGCCCGGCAGGGGGTGGACTTTGTCACGGTGCACTGCGGCGTCACCCGGGCCGCCATTCCCCTTTTGAAAAACCGGGTCACCGGGGTGGTCTCCCGGGGCGGCTCCTTCCTGGTGGCCTGGATGCGCCGGCACGGGCGGGAAAACCCCCTCTTGGAGCACTATGACCGGCTGCTTACCATCGCCCGGGAATATGACGTGACCCTCTCCCTGGGGGACGGCCTGCGCCCCGGGTGCCTGGCCGACGCCACCGATAAAGCCCAGGTACATGAGCTCAAGATCCTGGGCGACCTCACCCGGCGGGCCCGGGCTCAGGGCGTGCAGGTAATCGTGGAAGGGCCGGGCCACCTGCCGCTGTCGCACATCAAGAAAAATATCCGCCTCCAGCAGAAGTACTGCGATCATGCCCCGTTCTATGTGTTGGGACCCCTGGTCACCGATGTGGCGGCGGGCTACGACCACATCGCCGGGGCCATCGGCGGCGCCCTGGCGGCCACTCAGGGCGCCTCCTTCCTCTGCTACCTCACCCCGGCGGAGCACCTGAAGCTGCCCTCGGTGGAAGACGTCATCGACGGGGTGGTGGCCTCCAAGATCGCCGCCCATGCCGCGGATATCGCCCTGGGGCTGCCCGGCGCCGCGGATTGGGATCTTAAGATGTCCCAGGCCCGCCGGGCCCTGGATTGGGATAGCCAGATCCGGCTCTCCGTCAACCCGCAGAAGGCCCGGGCTTACCGGGACCTGAGCCAGGCCAAAGAAGACCAGTGCACCATGTGCGGCAGATTCTGCGCCATGAAGGTTTTCGATGACCGATTCGAAGAAGGTTGATGGCGGCGGCAGGTCATGGGCCTCCACAGCAGGTTGGTGGGCGCCTACCCTTGGCGCGGGGACGCATGGATACCGAGTTGCGGCTAATTGATTATTTTTCTATCAACTTCCGGTGGCACAGGCGTCTCGCCTGTGCGACGTAGGCTAAACCTGCATGACTGGTAATAATGCCACCCCCGAAAATGAAAATCTTTTGTAGGGGCGAGCCGGCGGCTCGCCCTTAAGGTTGGACTTTCACGGTAAAGCCTGCGGTTACCCCAAAATAGCTCTTTGAACGCAACGCGGTATGAGAGGATAGCAGTATTCCTTGTCTTGGAGTAAAATAATATGAGAACACTTCATGATTCCATCCCATATTTGGAAAGAGTTTTGCTGGAAAGAGAGAACGATTTTTTAGTTATCGCCGGGCGCGCTTTCCGTTCGCGGCTCATGGTGGGAACGGGCAAGTTCCCCTCCGCCGAGGCCTTACGCGCCGCCCTGGTGAGCTCCGAAGCGGAAATTGTCACCGTGGCCCTGCGCCGCGTCGACCTTTCCAAGCCGCAGGGTGATAGCATCCTGTCCGTGCTCGATCCGGCCCGATATCTCATCCTGCCGAATACCTCGGGGGCGCGCACCGCGGAGGAGGCCGTCCGCCTGGCTAAAATGGCCCGGGCCATGGGCCTCCCGCCCTGGCTGAAACTGGAACTGACCCCGGAGCCCAAGTACCTCCTGCCCGACCCCCTGGAAACCCTCAGGGCCACTGAAATGCTGGTCAAGGAAGGCTTCGTGGTCCTGCCCTACATTCAGGCCGATCCCATCCTGGCCAAGCGGCTGGAAGACGCGGGCGCCGCCGCCGTCATGCCTCTGGGCGCGCCCATCGGCAGCAACCGGGGATTGCGCACCCGGGACATGATTCGGATCATTATTGAACAGGCGAAGGTCCCGGTGGTGGTGGACGCCGGCCTGGGCGCCCCCTCCCACGCCGCCGAGGCCATGGAAATGGGCGCCGATGCGGTGCTGGTGAACACCGCCCTGGCGGATACCCCGGATCACGGCAAGATGGCGGCCGCCTTCGCCCTGGCGGTGAAGGCCGGACGCCTGGCTTACCTGGCCGGGCTGGGACCGGTCCGGGACACCGCCGCCGCCTCCTCTCCCTTAACAGGGTTTTTGGAGTAGGGTTGTTTTATCTGCCTTTGGAAAGATGGGCCTCACGCAAAGACGCAAAGACGCTAACATGTAGGAATGTAGGGTGGGCATTGCCCACCATTTCCTTATCTGGTGGCACAGGCTTCCAGCCTGTGAATGTAGGGTAGGCACCGCCCACCATTTCCTTTATCAGGTAGCTGCTTTAGAAACAGAAAAACTTCAAATCCCCCTAAATCCCCCTTTTCCAAAGGGGGACTTTATGAGGTGCTCCCCAAAAATGAGACTGTTATAATGAGAGGCCTCGAGAGCAGGAGAGACCTTCATGCGGCAGTCTCGGTTTACAGTGGAAGAGATCATCCGGATCATTGCGGAGTCGTTTCCCCTCGTTCCCAAGTTGTACTTGGGAACGAAAATGGTTGCCAAGCTTGGCTTGGCAGGTATTTATTCCCATGCCAGGTTTGGGAACGAGAAAGTAAGTCAACTCTATTTTTTCCCCTCGTTCCCAAGTTGTACTTGGGAACGATAATGGGTGCCAAGCTTAGCTTGGCGGGTAAATGCCTTCCCAAGCCCATCTTGGAAACGAGAAAGGCAGTCAACTGTATTTTCTTTTCTGGAATTTTCTCCCTGTCTATGTAACTAGGGGAGACGTGGAACAGCCGCCCGCAGTTATCCATGGACCGGCGCAGGGAAATGTTTTTGTTCCGCAACGGCCGCGGTTCTCAGGTGGATTTTCCTGCAAATAAAGGGGGTTGCCGGTCATACGCCTCCGGTCTAAAGCGGCTCAAAAGCGGCACAATTTCTCTGAAATTCGCTTGCAGGGGTACACTCGGGATTGCCGTATGTCCCATGTTTACCAAAAAAAGGTGGTTAAATTATCAATTAATTAACCTAAGCCCAGCTTGGGAACGAGAAATAATTAATTTATGGAAGATAAATCAATAAGTTCCCCTTTCGCCACCATCTTATCTGCCTGGCCGGAGGCGCGGCTTCGGGAACTAATTGCCCAGGCCACTCCCGCTGACGTCACCCGGGCCCTGACCCGGGAAAGCTTGCCTCCGGAAGACCTGGCGGCGCTGCTCTCCCCCGCGGCTGCCCCTCGCCTGGAGGACATGGCGCACCTGGCGCAGCGGATAACCCGGCGCCAATTTGGGCGCACCATCGGCCTCTTCGTCCCGCTCTACCTCTCCAACATCTGCAAGTCCGACTGCACCTACTGCGGCTACGCCGCGGGCTCCGGCCAACCAGGCGACCGGCGCATCCTGAAGCCCGCCGAGATCCGCGCCGAATGTGAGACTCTGGCCCGGAAAGGCTTCCAAAGCTTATTGCTGCTCACCGGGGAGGCGCCCCGGGTGTCCTCCGTTAATTATCTCGTTGAAGCCATCGCCATCGCCCGGGAATACTTCCCCGCCATTGCGGTGGAGGTCTATGCCATGGATGAGGCTGACTACCGGAACTTGGTGCGGGCGGGTCTGGAAGGCGTCACCCTGTTCATGGAGACCTATCACCGCCAGACTTACTCCAAGGTGCATTTGGGCGGGAAGAAGAAGGACTTCGACTATCGCCTGGGGGCGCTGGAACGGGCCGGCCATGCCGGGGCAAGAAGGCTGGGCCTGGGGGCGCTGTTGGGCCTCTACGACTGGCGCCTGGACGGCTTCTGGATGGCCTTGCACGCCGGGTATCTCCAGAAGGAGTGCTGGCAAAGCGCCGTCTCGCTTTCCTTTCCGCGCCTGAGGGACGTGCCGGCCCGACACACGGTGCAGTACCCGCTCACCGACCGGGAGTTTGTCCAATTGATGCTGGCCATGCGGATCTTTCTGCCGGAAGTGGGGTTCACCCTTTCCACCCGGGAACAGGCTGGACTGCGGGATAACCTGATCCCCCTGGGGGTGACGATGATGAGCGCCGGGTCGTCCACTCGCCCTGGCGGGTACTCAACCTATGGCGAGGAAACCCTCGAGCAATTCGAGATCGAAGACCGGCGGAGCCCGGCGGAGGTGGCCGCAGCCATCCGCAGAGCCGGATACGATCCGGTCTGGAAGGACTTCGATCAGGCCTTTTACGAGGCCTCCTGAGGTGACTAGCGTCATGCTTCATAAATTGTCTGGCAATTATTTTGCCTGGTCCTACCAAAAGTTGTTTTAAAGTCCCCCTTTGAAAAAGGGGGATTTAGGGGGATTTTCAGGCGGTTATAAAAATCCCCCCTACCCCCCCCTTTAGAAAAGGGGGGTATCATAACCCCATGTTCTAATGTCCCAGTAATTAAGGGACACCACCCCAGGCGTTTTTGCCTACACGGAAAGACCCTTTGCTAAAGCTGACGGTCAACGGTGAACCTCGGGAAGTGGCGGCCGCCACGGTGTTCGACCTGATCCGGGAGTTGGGGCTCCATCCCCAGGGGACCATCGTCGAGCGCAATCTTGAGATCGTCGACCGGGCCGCTTATGGCGAGACCAGGTTGGCCGATGGCGACGTGCTGGAACTGGTTCGGATTGTGGGAGGCGGTTGATGCGGCATGACGACCTCATGGCCGCTTTCGCCCAAACCGACCTCTATGTCGTCATTACCGAGGCTTTCTGTGCCGGCCGAACGGCCCTGGAGGTTTTGGCCAGGGCGCTGGAGGCCGGCGTGCGCCTCGTGCAAATGCGTGAGAAGGACCTGGAGGGGCGCCAGTTGTACCTGCGAGCCCTGGAATTCCGGCGGTTGACCGCGGCCGTCGGGGCCCTGTTTATTGTCAATGACCGGGTGGACGTGGCTCTGGCCGCGGGCGCCGACGGCGTGCATCTGGGGCAGGACGACCTGCCGGTCAGCGCCGTCCGCCAAATCGCCCCCCACCTGATTGTCGGCGCCTCCACCCATTCCCTGGATGAAGCCCTGGCGGCCCAAGCGGCGGGAGCGAGCTACGTCAATATCGGCCCTATTTTTGCCACCCGGACCAAGGCATCCCCCCACGGCCCGCTGGGCCCCGAGGCTTTAGAGGTCATCGCGCCGCAACTGCGGATACCGTGGACGACCATGGGCGGGATCACCAGCGCCAATATCGGCCAGGTGGTCTCCCGGGGCGCCAGGCACCCGGCGGTGGTGACGGCCGTGACCGCCGCTCTCGACCCCACCGCCGCCGCCTTGCTTTTGCGGGAGAAAATCACCGCGGCACCTCGATTCTCCCGTTGAGGCCAGGTCTTGAGCTTATGAGGCCGGGGACTGGCCGCACCCCGGGCAGTTCGGTCGCCTGGTTCTGGTTATGAAGTGAAAACGGCATGTTAGTGCGTCATAAGAAAGAAATCGTCCCGCCATCTCCGACTCCCGGCCCAGGAGGAGCTTCAAGGCTTCCACGGCTTGCAGGGTGCCCATAACCCCGGCCACGGCGCCGAGAATCCCCACCTGCTGGGAAGACGGAACCGCCTCCGCTACGGGCGGCTCCGGGATCAGACAGCGATAACAGGGATTGCCCGGACCAGGGATAACTGCCAGCAGTTGGCCCAGGAAGCCGGTGGCCGCCGCGGCAATGAGGGGAATCTTTTCTCCCCAGCAAAAGTCCGCCACCAAAAACCGGGTAGGGAAGTTGTCGCTGGCATCGAGAACCAAGTCGTAACCCTTCATAACTTCAGGAAGATTGGCGGCATCCAGGCGGGTATCGTAGATCTCTACCCGGCAATGAGGGTTCAGGGCCAGGAGAGCCTCCCTGGCCGACTTTACTTTTCGTCGCCCCAGGTCAGCAACCCGGTGGAGAATTTGCCGCTGAAGGTTGGAAAGCTCTACGGCGTCGCTATCAGCAACGCCGATATGCCCCACTCCCGCGGCGGCGAGGTAAAAGAGACAGGCCGAGCCGATGCCGCCGGCCCCCACTACCAGCACCCGCCCGGCGCGCCAACGACGCTGCCCAGGCCAACCCACTTCCGCCAGCCTGACATTCCTTAAGTAGCGCCGGGTTTCTTCGTCGGAAAAGTCAATGCTCACTTGGCTGATCGCTCCCTTAAGGCCAGGCCTTCGGTCCCAAGGCCGGGTTTGGTCGCAAGCCAGGGTAAATCGATTTTCCCTGATCCGATTATGCCCTTGGCTTCAAAAATTTTAATAGAAAATCGATTGTTATGCAAAATTTCAGGCTTGCCGACATCAGCAACCATGCGAAAGAAAATCGCAGTTTTTGGTCAGAAAAGAGAGAACCACGGACCTTCCAAAAATCTTATCCAGGTCACCAGGACCATGATGGGGCCGGGATTCCTCCTGCGCCCCGCCGGCCGCCGCCGCCAGGGGGCCGGTCTCCCCCTTATCCCAGATGACCTCGCCGGGCGCGCCGCTGCCTGAAAGCTTTTTTATTTGCTTGCGGCCTCAGGGGTAAATAAGGAAAATAGAGGCGATTCCGGGGGAGGCGCCCGCCTCGGCGGGATAACCCCATCTTTTCACCACGTGCCCCTCAGCGCGGGGACCGGATAAGGAAGGCTGGATGAACACCATATGGTTCCTGGTCATTTGTATCAGCGTGTTGTTTGCGGCCGGCAGCGGCCGGATTGACGAGTTCACCAAGGCCATGTTCGAAGCCGGCAAAGCCGCGGTGGAAGTCTGTCTCTACCTGGTGGGCATCGTGTCCCTGTGGTTGGGGCTGACCAAAATCCTGGAGGATTGCGGCTTGATCTACAAGCTCTCGAATTTCTTCCGGCCGGCCATCTCGCTGCTTTTCAAGAACATCCCGGCAGGCCATCCCTCCATAACTTCCATCACCCTGAATCTGCTGGCCAATCTGTTCGGGATCGGCAACGCCGCCACGCCGCTGGGCATCAAGGCCATGGAAGACCTGCAAACCCTCAACCCCGAGCCCGACACCGTCACCTTTGAAATGATGCTCTTTATCGTCATCAACACCTCCAGCATTCAGTTGATTCCCTTTACGGTCATCGGGCTGCTGGCCAGTTACGGCTCCCACAATCCCAACATCGTGATTTTGCCTACCATCATTTCTACGGTGATCTCTTCGGCCGCGGCGCTGGGCATCCTCTATGTATTTCGGAAATTCAGCCGGAGAGACCGCTGATATGCATACCCTGAATGTGGCGTTCCAGTATATCATCCCGATTTTCATATTTTTCACGGTGGGCTACGGATTTTGCAAAGGCGTGCCGGTCTATGATTCTTTTGTGGCGGGCGCCAAAGACGGGATCGGCATCATCGTGGGGATTTTTCCCTATGTCCTGGCCATATTTATTATCGTCAAAACCTTTGAGGCCTCGGGGGCTCACACGTTTGTCAAAGGCCTGTTTGCGGTGGTGAGCGGTCCCCTCCACATCCCGCCGGAAGTGTTTTCGGTGGCGATGATCAAGCCCTTCTCCAACGCCGCCACCCTCGGCATTTTTACGGAGATTCTGAAGACGAACGGCCCCGACTCCCTGGCCAGTATCATGGCGGCGGTGATTATGGGCAGCGCCGAAACGACGTTTTACGTCCTGGCGGTTTATCTGGGAGCCGTAGGCATCAAGCGAACCAAGTACCTGGTCCCGGTCTGTCTGACCGCGGATGCCCTGGGCATCATCATCGCCATCATCCTGGTCAAAATGATGTTTTAATCCTGCTCTCTGCCGGGGGAGCCGGCTTATTTGAACTGGGATTTGGCCTTATCGTAGGCCTTTTCCAGGTCTGCCGTGGCTTGGTCCATTGTGGCCTTGGCCTTGTCCCAGGCGGCGCCCGAGGCCTTCTGCAACTCCGCCAGTTCCTTTTGGGCGGCTGCCTGTTTCTTCTTTAACTCGGCCATGCTCTCTGCGAATTGTTTTTGGGCCTTTTGCATCTGCTCATTAAATTGTTGGTGCATTTCGGCGAGTTTGCGATTGTACGTGTCTTTTAGCTTATCGATGTTTTTCTGCAACTGCTCCATCTGACCGGCGGCTTGCTTTTGATACTGTTCCTGGGGGGACTCCGCCCTGGTGAACCCGGTCGTGAGCAGTAACGCCGTCAAAAAGATGATGGTCACCACTCTCTTCATGATCGCCACCTCCATATAACTATTGAGAACTCTTATAAATGCTCCTGGACACCTCAGGTCTCTTTCCAGGTCTTGCGGCTCAACTCGATCTTTTTCTTGACTGTCTCCCAGGACTTTTTGGTGAGGAAGGATTCCCGGTAGCGCTGCACCATCCGGGCGAACATCTCCCAGGGCACCGCAAAGGTGATTTCGTCGGGCTTCAAAAATCGCCGGTCCGAAGGGTCCCAGCCGCCCAGCACCGCCTTCAACTGCCCCCGCTCCAGGTATTTCAGCGGCCAGGCCACGATGTTGCTGCAGCCGGCGCCGAAGGGCGACATCACCGCCTCAAAGTCGTTGGTGACAAACGTGGCCAACTGGTTGAGGCCGCCGATGACCTCCCCCCGGGCGAAAAAGATCACCACTTCCGGGTTCTCTTCGGGCCCGAACTGGCTCAGGGCCTTGAACACACAAAATTGCGCCGGCGCCGGGCGGGGATCAAGGGTCGCAAAGAAGCGCCGGACGGCTTGGGGAGAGTCCAGGTAGCACTCCCCTTCCAGGATGTTGGGGATGCCGGTGGACACGTAATGCGTAATAAACTCCAGTTGCGGTTTCAAGAAACCCAGGTAAAAGGCCCCACCCAGACAGCCGAAGCGGGCCTGGTCGAAGTAGGCCGGCTTGCCCAACTTCCGGGCCCGCCAGATCAGCCCGATGACGCAGGCAAAATTGGCGAAGGTCGCCTCCCAATCCACTTCGCCTTTGGCCTCCATGTCCACGTTGGGCAAGACCGCGCTCTGGGGTGAGAAGCCTCCGGCCGGTTCCAGGGAAGTATAGAACATCCCCAGAGGCTCTTCCCTCAGACCCAGGATTTCCAAAAAACCCGGCACTTCTCCATGGATATCTCCTAACAGCGCCATCGTCCTTCCTCCTTGGCTCGAGCCCGCGGGCCCCAGGCCGGCCCTGTCCCTTTTTACCCCATGGGCCTCGTAATCATGTTCCCTTTTTTCCCCTGACCGGCCGCCGCCGTTGTTATGAGGTTAAGCATCATCCGGCGTTACGCAAGTCCAGGGCGGCTCCCGACCCATGCCGCCACCCCTCGGGCTGGTTCATTCTTGCTTGACTTCATAGATATTTTTTTTTACCATGTACTAGTGGGTAATTTCACAATATCTATACGAAATTTGGTCTATAAACACTTTACATAAACGGAAGGTACTTTTATGGCAGCCGAAACACGCGGTCCAGTTGGTCAAGTAATGGTGGTAGGCGCCGGAATCGCCGGGGTGCAGGCGGCCCTGGATCTGGCCAATTCCGGTTTTTACGTGCATTTAGTGGAAAAGAAGTCGGCCATCGGCGGGGTCATGGCCCAGTTGGACAAGACCTTCCCCACCAATGACTGCTCCATGTGCATCATCTCCCCCAAGTTGGTCGAGGTCGGCCGGCACCTGAACGTCCAGATCCATACCCTGTCCGAAGTGAAGGCCATTGCCGGCACCCCGGGGAACTTCAAGGTCAGCATCGATAAAGAGCCCCGGTACATCGACCCGAGCAAATGCACCGGCTGCGGCACCTGTGCCGAGGTCTGCCCGGTGCGGGTGCCCGATGAATTCAACCTGGGGCTGGGGGAAGGCAAAGCCATCTACCGGCTCTATCCCCAGGCCATTCCCGCCACCTTCGCCATCAAGAAGGCCGACCGGGCCCCCTGCGTGCGGGCCTGCCCGGCCAATCTCAGCGCCCAGGGCTACGTGCAGCTCATCAAGGAGCACAAGTACCCCGAAGCCCTGGCCCTGATCATGGATCGGCTGCCCCTGCCGGGGACCATCGGCCGCATCTGTCCCCACCCCTGCGAAACCGACTGCCGCCGCCAGGAAGTGGATGAGCCCATCGCCATCTGCAACCTGAAACGTTTTGTGGCGGACGCGGTGGACTGGAGCGCCCTGCCGGTGCCCAAGCCTCCCCCGAAGAGCGAGAAGGTGGCCATCGTCGGCGCCGGCCCTTCGGGCTTGAGCTGCGCCTACCATCTAGCCCTCAAGGGCTACAAAGCGGTCATCTTCGAGTCCTCCCCCGCGGCCGGCGGCTGGCTGCGCTACGGCATCCCGGCCTATCGCCTGCCCCGGGAGGTCCTGGACCGGGAAGTGGATTACATCAAGCGCTGCGGGGTGGAGATCCACTACAACTCCCCCATCGGCGGCGACCGCACCATCAACGATCTCCTGACCCGGGACGGCTTCAACGCCGTCTTCCTCGGCGTGGGGGCCCAGGATTCCATCCGCCTGCCGGTGCCCGGCTCCGACGCCCAGGGCGTGCTGTGGGGCGTGGAATACCTCAAAGACTCCGCCATGGGCAAGAAGGCCAACCTGGCCGGCAAGAAAGTGGTGGTCATCGGCGGGGGCAACGTGGCCATGGACGTGGCCCGCACCGCCCGGCGCCAGGGAGGTAATATTACCCTCATCTGCCTGGAGACCAAAGAAGAGATGCCCGCCTCTGCCTGGGAAGTGGAAGAGGCCGAGCACGAAGGTGTAACGATCATCCACCGCTGGGGCGTCAAAGAGATCAACGCCGCCGGCGACAAGGTCAGCGGCCTCACCCTCAGGGCGGTGGAGCGGGTTTTCGACGAGCAGGGCCGGTTCTCTCCCACCTATTTTGACGACCAGACCACGACTCAGGACGCCGACGTGGTCATCATGGCCATCGGCCAGCGGACCAACCTGAAGTTCATCACCGAGGCCGACGGCGTCAAGCTGACCCCCCGGGGCCTCATCGAGGCCGACCCGGTCACCAAGGCCACCTCGCGCCAAGGCGTCTTTGCCGGCGGCGACGTCGAAACCGGTCCCTGGATCGCCATCGGCGCAGTGGCCGCCGGGCGGGAAGCCGCCACCTCCATCGACCGCTTTCTTTCCGGCCAAGACCTGAAAGCCGGCCGAGATCTGCCCATCAGGCCCATCCCCAAGGAAGAAGGGAAGTGGAATCCCATCCCCGCGGATATCCAGAAGAAACACCGGGCCCTCATGGGTACCCTGCCGGTGGAGGAGTGGATCAAGGGCTTCAAGGAAATCAACCTGGGCTATAAAGAAGAGCAGGCCCTGGAGGAAGCGGCCCGCTGCATCAACTGCGGTATTTGCTCCGAGTGCATGCAGTGCGCCCAGGCCTGCCAGGCCAAGGCGGTGGCCCATGAACTGGGTCCGGAAAAGGTGGAGCTGGACGTGGGCGCCGTCATCCTGGCCCCGGGCTTTACGGTCTATGATCCCAAGAAATACGAGGCCTATCATTACGCCCATTTCCCCAACGTGGTCACCAGCCTGGAGTTCGAGCGGATTCTCTCCGCCTCCGGGCCGTTTGCCGGCCACCTGGTGCGGCCCTCGGACCACAAGGAGCCCCTGAAGGTTGCCTGGCTCCAGTGCGTGGGCTCCCGGGATCTGAACCACTGCGACAACAGCTACTGCTCCGCGGTCTGCTGCATGTACGCCATCAAACAGGCGGTCATCGCCAAGGAGCATTGCAAAGACTATACGCTGGATGCGTCCATCTTCTTCATGGACATGCGCACCCACGGCAAGGACTTTGAAAAGTATTATTGGCGGGCCCAAGACGAACACGGTATCCGTTTCCTGCGCTCCCGGGTCCATACCGTTGATCCGGTGCCGGGCACCGATGACGTGGCCATCCGCTATCTCAGCGAGAAAGGCGAGCTGAAGACGGAAACCTTCGACCTGGTGGTCCTCTCCGTGGGCCTGGAATCCTCCCAGGATGCCCTGAATCTGGCCAAAACCATGGGGATCGACGTCAAACCAGAGACGCGGTTTGCCGATACCTCGCCCTTCACGCCGGTCAACACCAATAAAACCGGGGTCTATGTCTGCGGCGTGTTCCAGGCCCCCAAGGACATCCCCCAGTCGGTCATGGAGGCCTCCGCCGCGGCCGCGGCCGCGGGCGAACTCCTGTTCGAGGCCCGGGGCACGGCCGTGAAAAAGCGGGAACTGCCGCCGGAGATCGACGTGGAGGGCCAGGAACCTCGGGTGGGCGTGTTCATTTGCAACTGCGGCATCAACATCGGCGGGGTCATCAACGTCCCGGAACTCACCGAGTACGCCGCCACCCTGCCGGGGGTGGTCCTGGCCGACCAGAACCTGTTCACCTGTTCCGCCGACACCCAGGACAAGATCCTGGCGGCCATCACGGAACACAAACTCAACCGGGTGGTGGTGGCCTCCTGCAGCCCCCGGACCCACATGGCCATGTTCCAGGAGACCATCCAGCAGGTGGGCCTCAACCCCTATCTCTTTGATATGGCCAACATTCGCGACCAGGACTCCTGGGTGCACATGCACGAGCCCGAAAAGGCCCTGGCCAAGGCCAAGGACCTGGTGCGGGGCGCCGTGGCCCGGGTCGTGCAGCTCGAACCCCTCCACAGGCAGGCCTTCCCGGTGCAAAAATCCGGTCTGGTCATCGGCGGGGGCGTCGCCGGCATGGAAGCGGCCCGGTCCATCGCTAACATGGGCTTCCAGGTCTACCTGGTGGAGCAGGGCGATAAACTGGGCGGCCAGGCCTGGAACCTGGTGACCAGCTCCCGGGGTTATAACTACCGCGGCTACCTGGAAGACCTGATCAAGAAGGTGGAGACCCACCCCAACATCGAGATCCTGTTCAACTCCAAGGTCAAGGACACCAGCGGCTTCATCGGCAACTTCGTAACCGTCATCAAGACCCCGGAGGGGGAGCGCCAGCTCGACCACGGCGTCACCGTCATGGCCACCGGCGGCTACGGCCTGAAACCCGATGAGTACCTCTACGGCCAGAACCCCAACGTCTATACCTCCCTGGAACTGGACAAACTCATCGCCGAGAAAGACGCCAAGGTCACGGGCGCCCAGCAGGCGGTCTTCATCCAGTGCGTCGGCTCCCGGGAACCCCAGCGGCCCTACTGCAGCCGCCTGTGCTGCACCCACTCGGTGGAATCCGCCATCGAACTCAAACGCCTCAAACCCGATATGGACGTCTTCATCCTCTACCGGGATCTGCGCACCTACGGGGAAAAGGAGCTGCTCTACAAAGAGGCCCGGGAATTGGGCGTGGTGTTCATCCGCTTCGATCTGGACGGCAAGCCCCAGGTGGAACAGACCGCCGACGGCAAGCTCCAGGTGACCATCACCGATCTCATTCTGGCGCTGCCCGTGGTCCTGAAGCCCGACCTGCTGACCCTGGCCTCCGCGATATTGCCCAACTCCGTAGAGGAAATCGGCGAAATCTTCAAGGTGCCCCGGAACGCCGAAGGCTTCCTCAACGAGGCCCACGCCAAGCTGCGCCCGGTGGATCTGCCCTCCGACGGCATCTTCCTGGCGGGCCTGGCCCATTATCCCAAGCCCATCGATGAAACCATCGCCCAGGCCAAGGCCGCGGCGGGACGGGCCGCCACCTTCCTGGCCAAGAACACCGTGGAAGTGGGCGGCATCGTGGCCGTGGTGGAGCAGGACAAATGCGCCGTGTGCCTCACCTGCGTCCGCACCTGTCCCTTCAACGTCCCGGTCATCGACTACACCGTGGACGCGGCCTACATCGACCCGGCCAAGTGCCAGGGCTGCGGCGTCTGCGTCTCGGAGTGCCCGGCCAAGGCCATTCAGTTGAAGAACTTCACTGACACCCAGATCATCGCCCAGGAAACGGCTCTGGCCGCGGGTTGAGAAAAGGAGGAATTATGACCACTGCATGGTCTCCCAAAATCATCGGCTTCTGCTGCCGTTACTGAGCTTACAGCGCCGCGGACCTGGCAGGTTCGATGCGGTTGCAATACCCCCCGGACATCAAGATCATCATGATGCCCTGCACCGGGCGGGTGGACATCATCCACCTGTTAAAGGCCTTTGAGGGCGGGGCGGATGCAGTCTTCGTGGCGGGCTGCCTGGAGGGTGAGTGCCATTATCTCATGGGCAACATCCGGGCCAAAAAGCGGGTCAACAAGGTGAAGAAAGATTTCGCCTCCATGGGGATGGAACCGGAACGGGTGGAGATGTTCAACCTGTCCTCCTCGGAAGGGCCGAAATTCGCCGCCATCGCCAAGGAAATGGTGGAGCGCACCCTGAAAATGGGCCCCAGCCCCATGAGACAACCGGAACGGACTGCCTGGCTGGCCAGCCAACCCAAAGCCGCCGTGGGTTGAGAGACGTATAAGGGAAAAGGATTTTGGGGGAGGGGGCTAAGGGCGGAAGGCCCTTACGCTTATAAAAAAAAACTCCCCCAAACCCCCACCCCCAATCCCATAAGCAGGGGCGACCCGCCGGGTCGCCCCGAAATGTAGGGTGCGTTCTACGCACCAAAACAGGGAGAGCCAACGGCCCTCCCTGTTTTATTAAGGTTGGTAGGGCGGGCCTCCGGGCCCGCCATCAGCCGCGGAAACGGCTGAGGTATTCCTGCAGTTTTTCCTCGTTTGGCTGATCCAGAGCAGGACAGTGCGCCGGGGTTTTTTGGCCTTGGGCGACTTTGACGGCGAAGACCATACAGGTCGCGTCCCCGCATTGGCGGCAATTGGTCTTGGGTAGTAGTTTGAGGATCTCGAGGACCCGCGGCTCCGGCGCACACTCAAAACTCGGTTGAATTTCTCCCCGCCTTTCCCAGACGTCGTTGATTTCCCGTTTCAGCCACTCCAGGATCTCCTCGGCTTCCTGTTCATCTTTGACGATATTAATGGCGATCATCCGGGGATGCAGGGTAACGAGCTTCCCCGGCAATTTTAACGTCAGCGAGGCCGGGTCCGTTAAGTATTCGTAGCCTTTGAGCGCGGTATTCAAGAAAGGCAGCACCTCGGTGATGTCCACCCCGAGGGCGGCGAAACAACGGAGATGCTGGGCGGTCGGGTTAGGCGGGCGCACAAAAGATGTGGTGTACGCTTCAATCAGCATAGCAATTTCCTCTCTTATCCAAGCCCACTCCCCCGGCTTTTTCTTTCTTTTACCCGCCTTTCATCTATAAGTAAAATTAATATAATTCATATAATTAATAAGATAATTTTATGTCTTGCCGGCCCCGCCGTTTCTGCCTTGCCGATACCCGAAAAAATAAGGGCGGACACACAGGTCCGCCCCTACATTTCTCTGGCTGAAAGCTGGCCGCTGATAGCTGACGGCCTTTTCTGCTCACTGCTCACTGCTCACCGCTCACTTCCCTCAATCCACCCAGTAATTCGGCGCTTCTTTCATGTCGTCGTGGACGTGGAATTCTTTCAAGCCACCGACATGATTATTGCGCCGATTCCTTTCCTGGGTTGGCTAGGTGTCTGGCAATGAGCTCGCGAATCGTCGGAACCAACTCGCTGGGAACTTCCATGGCAGTTTGGGTCTTATCTTCAAAAGCCGCCTCATCTTCGGCGACCGCTTCTTCTTCGGCCTGTTCTTCATAATGGGCCAAAACCCGGCGCACCCTCGCTTCATCCCATCCTGGCGGATATTTACTTTTTTTCATTTGTTCTTCCGTCGACGCCTAAGATATGGAAAACGGTTGGTTAGGACAGGTTTTTGAAAATGGGCCACGTATGGGAGGATTTGGTTCATAATTGAAAGGGAGTGGTTGAGAGTCGTTATATTCTTTAGTTTTTCTAAAGTAGCAAATTCCAAAAGACCAGATGGAAGCCTCTATTTTTCTTACCTTTTCTGTTAGACCAAATGTTCGCTTAATATTCCAAAACTCTTGAACATATTTTGTGTAATTGCGAGTAGCTTTATTTCTTGCCTGATATGCAGATAATGAATGCTCTATCGGCATAATTAAAGCTTGTTGAAGCAGTTTTGCCGTTCTTGGATTGAGAAACAATGGATTTTGATTACCATTATTATCATGACCATTATGCAGAAGTCCTGGGACAATATAATCTGCTGTTACACACAAATCTGGGAAGCATAATGCAAGGCAAGCGCTCGCAACTGCCTTGCCCACATATTTCAACTGCGAATGTACGTGGTAGAATAGCGAATCGATCTCAATCAAAATATCTTCTCTCAGTAATTCATTTTGAGTATCCGCATAAACAAATTGATTAAGTTTGGTTGTAAAAAGTTTTTGTGTGATTGCTTCAACCTCACCACTATTATTATACCTATTTAAAAAAGCCGGTATCCTCCTCGCCAAACCCTTCCATGTTAGAAACCTAATAAATTCTACAGCACTAAAATGTCGCGGTCCGATTTCACATTTTGACCTGAAAAGTTCATCAATTTCTCTTTCCAAACGCAGTTCATTATGGTTAATGCAACTAAGCTTTTCATCAACCCATTCGTCAGAGATTTCATTGAAAAATCTGCAATGCATCACCAAACATCCATTTAAAAGAGATTATGAAGGCACAGAGCAGCCTCAAGAACTTATTAATATTTTGCAATTAATTTAGATTAAAATCAATAACCAAGAATATAAGCAAATTCTATATCTTATGAGCTTTTCAATTAAATCAACAAGTTACAAATAAAAACAGAGGGCGGACACACAGGTCCGCCCCTACAGGTCTTTTGTTATAGGTTTTTGCTGAAAGCTGAAAGCTGACCGCTGATAGCT
>JBAVUP010000212.1:0-13844 GCA_049696835.1 Desulfobaccales bacterium | reverse complement strand
GTGCCCGGGCTGCGGCGCCGCCATCGGCGGGGGAGCCGGGGCGTTGGGGGGGTATGTCTACGACCAGTATGAAAAATCTCAGGGCCGGCCGTAAGCGCCGGGTCCTTTTTCCCAAGTAACGACGTGGTGTACCGGGTTTTTCTCCCTTTCCCTTGTCTCCCCCTTCTTAACGGGTGCGGGTCCTCTGGCGGACCCCCGGGTCCAGATCTTCCGTTCGGGTAGTTTTGGCTACGGTTATGGAACCTGGCTTAACCTATGTGCATGAGCACATAACCCAGCAGGAGAGGATTATATGAAGAAAGCGGTCATTCTGATTATGTTAGCGGCCCTGGTAGTGGGCGGCTGCTCCGGCATGTCCAACACCCAGCAGCGGGTGGTGAGCGGCGGCGCCATCGGCGCCAGCAGCGGCGCCCTCATCGGCTGGGCCGCAGGTTCGCCGGCGGCCGGTGCGGCTATCGGCGGCGGTGCCGGCCTCCTGGGCGGCTATCTCTACGATCAATACGAGAAATCTCAGGGCCGTCCATAATTTAAGGCGTCGGGGTCTCTTTCACCCAGCGGAGGAGACCTCCACCGGTTAACGTGATAGTGTACCCCAGGGCCAGGCCATCGGCCTCCGGGAGGTTTTGCTCCCATGACGGCCCTGGGAGGACCAGTCCCCCCGGCGACGGGTTCACTCCGTGAGACGGGGTCATCCCCGACAAGCTCCAAGGGGTGGAAGGGTGCGAGGCAGGAAGGCGGGAAGCCTGTAAGCCCCAGACCCTCCCAGGAAGGCAAGGCATATGAAAACCGCATTGATTCTGCTGCTGCTGGCGGCCTCGCTGGCGGGAGCCTGCGCCGACACCAACGGCAGCTCCCGGTCCCGGAATTCCATGGTCAATTGGGCCGCCAGCTGCGCCACCTGCGGCGCCAGCATCAAGGACGATTATTTCGCCGGCAGCAACTTTAAAGCCATGGGCCCCGGCAACTATTGAGTCGGCGGCGGCCGGAAGAGTCGAGTTTGCCGCTGCCGGCCTGTGGCTCTCTCCCCTGCTTTACGTCTTCTTCCGATCCTGGGGAATTCAACCCGAGTTGCATCCAAATGATTGTCTTTGTAGCCGCAGGCTTTAGCCTGCGCTGCACAGGCGAGACGCCTGTGCCACCAAAAAAGTTGGTAGAAAAATATTCATTTGGTCGTCAGCCAGAGCGCGCCGTGGCCGGCGGTCAAGCCTCCCCGCCCTTGAGGGACCTCCGCCGCTTCAGGTACACCATCAACACCGCCAGGGCCGCGGGCGTGACCCCGGAGATGCGGGCCGCCTGGCCCAGGGACCGGGGGCGCACCTGCTTCAACTTTTCCCGGATTTCCAATGAGAGGCCAGGGACCCCGTCATAGTCGAAGTCCTCGGGAATGGCCTTGCCCTCCCCCTGGGCGAATTTCCGGGCCGCCTCCTCCTGGCGCTTGAGGTAACCTGCGTACTTGTGCTTGATCTCCAACTGCTCCACCACCGCCGGGGGCACCGGCGGCTCCTCGCCGCTCAAGCGGTACAGGGTGGCCAGATCCAACTGGGGGCGCTTCACCAGGTTCAGGATGGGGGTGGGGGCCTTTAAGGGGGCGGTGCCCCGCTCTGCCAACTCCCGGTTGACCCCGGGGGTGGGAAACAGCCGCCGCCCCGCCAGGCGCGCCTCTTCCTCCTGCATGAGCCGCTGTTTTTCCCGGAAGCGCGCCACCGCCTCCTGGTCCACCAGCCCCAACGCATGGCCCCATTCCAGCAGGCGGGCGTCGGCGTTGTCTTCCCGGAGGAGCAGGCGGTACTCCGCCCGGGAGGTGAACAGGCGGTAGGGCTCCCGGGTGCCCCGGGTCACCAGGTCGTCCACCAGCACCGCCATGTAGGCCTGGGAGCGGTCCGGCAGGAAGGGCGGCCGTCCCAGGATCTGGCAGGCGGCGTTGATCCCGGCCCACAGCCCCTGGCCGGCGGCCTCCTCGTAGCCCGAGGTGCCGTTGATCTGCCCCGCCAGGAACAGCCCCCGGATGCGCTTGGTCTCCAGGGTGGGCTTGAGTTCCAGGGGGTCCACGTAGTCGTACTCGATGGCGTAGGCCGGGCGCATCACTTCGGCCTCCTCCAACCCCGGGACGCTGCGGAACAGGGCCAACTGGACCTCCGCCGGCAGACAATTCCCCAGGCCTTTGGCATAGATCTCGGCGGTGTCCCGCCCTTCCGGCTCCAGGGTCACCTGGTGGCTGGCTTTCTCCGGAAAGCGCATCACCTTGTCTTCCAGGGAGGGGCAGTACCGGGCGCTCACCCCCTTGATCACCCCGCTGTATAGGGGCGACAGGTGGATATGGTCCCGGATGAGCTTGTGGGTGGCGGCGGTGGTGTGGGTGAGAAAGCAGGTCACCTGCTCTTTAGGCAGCGTCGTGGTGCGCCAGGAAAAGGGGCGGGGCCGGGCGTCGCCGGTGAGGCGATCCATCCCGGCGAAATCAATGGTGCCGGCGCGCAAGCGGGGCGGCGTGCCGGTCTTCATGCGCCCCATCTTAAAACCCAGGTCCTTCAGGCAGGCGGCCAGGCCGGTGGCCGCGAACTCCCCGGCCCGGCCCGCGGGGATGCGGCAGTCCCCGATATGAATCAGGCCGTTTAAAAAGGTGCCCGTGGTGATCAGCACCGCCCGGGCCCGGTAGGTCAGCCCCAGGGTCTCCACCACCCCCGCCACCTGGCCGTCTTCGATGAGGAGCCGCTCCACCATGGCCTCCCGCAAATCGATGCGGCCCTCTTTTTCCAGCAGCGCTTTCATGGCCAGGCGGTAGGCCTGCTTGTCGCACTGGATGCGGGTGCCCCGGACCGCCGGCCCCTTGGAGAGGTTGAGGGTGCGGAACTGGATGCCCGACAGGTCCGCCAGGTGGCCCATGACGCCCCCCAGGGCGTCGATTTCCTTCACCAGGTGGCCCTTGGCCAGGCCTCCCACCGCCGGGTTGCAGGCCATCTGGGCCATGGTGTCCAGGTTGAGGTTGAAGAGCAACACCTTGAGACCCATCCGGGCCGCGGCCAGTGCCCCTTCGCACCCGGCGTGACCGGCGCCGATGACGATCAGATCATATGCTGTCGGATACAGGGCCATGGGTAGTGACGGTGGGGCGGGCCTCCGTGCCCGCCATCTTTATGAGATTATTTCGGTAGAGCGGCCGTCCCCGGCCGCCGCCAATCCGGGGCCAACCCCCAGCTTTGGCTGCAAGCTGACCGCTGACAGCTATTTTCATACAAAAGGCCATGTGAAGAAGTTCAGGCTTGAATTACTGCTGCGAGATGATTATGCTAAACCTTCAAGCAATATGAGAGCCGAGGAGGAAGTTATGGTTCATCCCGTGCACGGCGCAGACCCTGATAAAGCAAGGCATCGCACCTATAAGACGCTGGAACCGGATGGCGAAATCGCCGTGGTGCAACGACCCGAGGGCACGGTGAAGCTTCTGTTCTACACCTGCAGCGGCGCCGAAAAGACCTGTCATTCCGAGGTGGTCCTGGATCGCGACCAAGCCTTCAATTTCGCCATGGAGATTCTCCAGCAAGTCTACCGCGTCGGCGAAGAAGCCTAGTCAAACCCATCTCAGCGGGGCCGGGGGTTGAGCTCACCGGTCCCACTCCACCTCCCGCACCAAATCGATAAACTCCTGGGACTCGCCGTAGAATTTCATGGTCTTCTGGTAGTCGAGCCAGGCTTGCCAGACGGCCACCCACGCTTTGTTATGCCAGTAGAAGGGGCTTTCCCCTCCATCTCTGATCCGCAGAAAGTCCTCGTACTCTTCCTGACAGAACGGACAGAACCGGTAAGGCCCTTTTTGGCGCTTGTACATTTCATGGGTCTCGAACTGCACCCCGCATTTGGCGCACCGGGCCAGGCAGCGGGTGCACTGGACGATCTTGCGCACCGCCTCCAGCTTTTTGGCCTTATCTACCTTGGCCTTCTTCTTCTGCTCCAGCTTGATCCGGTCTTCAATATCGATGACCTTGGACATGATTAACCTCGGGTGAGGGGCTTGATCCGGCATCCTGCTCCAGCCTCTCAGGGCCGGGAGACCCTGCCTGACCCCCCAGTGATAGGATATCAGGAGGGCAAGACCGGGTCAAGAGAGGGTTATCCCCTAGTCCTTGTCTGCGTCGTTCACTTCGAGGTCCCGGTCCAGGTTGAACAGGCGGCGCACCAGGTTCAGCTCCTCCCGGGGGTTGCGGGGGCGCCGGTTGCGCTTCAGGAAGATGATGGGGTCGTGCAGGAGCTTCTGGGTGATGGAGCCGGTCAGCACCTCCAGGGCCTGGCGCTGCTCTTCGGTCACGGGGCCCAACTGGCCCAGGGTCTTGGTCAATTCCGCCTGGCAGATGGCCTCGGCCTTGTCCTTGAGGGCGATGATGGTGGGATAGACCTCCAGCGTTTCCAGCCAATGGAGGAATTTCAGGGTCTCGGCGGCCACCAGGCGCTCCGCCTTGCCGGCCTCATGCCGGCGGCGCTCCCAGTTGAGTTCCACCACCTCTTTTAAGTCGTCGATGTTGTAGAGGTAGACGTTGTCCAGATCGTTAATGTCCGGGTCCAGGTCCCGGGGCACCGCGATGTCGATGAGGAACAGGGGCCGCTGTCTGCGGCGGCGCATCACCCCCTTCACCTGGTCCCGGGTGACGAGAACGTCCCCGGCCCCGGTGGAGCTGATGAGAATATCCACGGTGAGGAGTTGATCCTGGATCTCTTCCAAAGAGACGGCCTCCCCCCCGAACCGCCGGGCCAGATTGACGCCCCGCTCCAGGGTGCGGTTGGCCACGGTGATCCCGGCCACGCCCTGGCCCTCGAGGTGCTCCAGGGCCAGCTCCGCCATTTCCCCGGCTCCCAAAAGCAGGACGTTCTTGCCGGCGAGATCCCCGAAGATCTTCTTGGCCAGGGTGACCGCGGCGTAGCTGACGCTCACCGCATGGTCGCCGATGCCGGTTTCGGCCCGCACCCGTTTCGCCACGGAAAAGGCCTTATGGACCAGGCGGTTGAGGATTGGCCCGGTGGCCCGGTGCTCCGTGGCCTCCCGGTAAGCCTGCTTCACCTGTCCCAGGATCTGGGGCTCCCCCACCACCATGGAATCCAGGCTGGCAGCCACCCGGAAGAGGTGCTGCACCGCCTCCCGGTCCCGGCGGAGATAAAACGACTCTTCCAGATCTCCCGGGGCGATCTCCGGGTGCCGGCCAAAGAACTCCCGGACCCGGGCCGCGGCCCCGTCCGCATCTTCCGTGACACAGATGAACTCCACCCGGTTGCAGGTGGCGTACAGCAGGCTCTCCATGATCTCGGGCCAGGTCTGCACGTGGTCGTAGGCCGCTCCCACGTCCGGGATAATGCCGGCCAGCTTCTCCCTCAGGGCCAGCGGAGCCGTCACGTGATTGACGCCGAAGAGCAAAAGGTTCATGGCTGCTGAATGAACTTGGCGAAGCTGTGGTAGCCGGTGAGCCACAGGTTGGCGCCCACAAAGGTCAACACCAGCACCACAAAGCCGCAGATGGCCAACAGCGCCGCTCGCCGGCCCCGCCAGCCCACCGCCAGGCGCTCGTGCAGGAGCACTGCGTAAATGAGCCAGGCGATGAGGGTCAGGATCTCCTTGGGATCCCAACTCCAGAAGCGGCCCAGGGTGTGCTGGGCATAGAGGACGCCCGAGATGATGCCCGCGGTGAGCAAAGGGAAACCGATGGTCAGGCACCAGTAATTGAGAGTGTCCAGTTGGGACAGGGACGGCAGGCGGCGGTAAAAGAAACCGAACTGCTTGCCTTTGATCTGGCGCTCCTGAATCAGGTAGAGAATCCCCCCCAGGCCGGCCAGGCCCAAGGCGGCGTAGCCCAGCAGGGTCAGACAGATGTGGACGGTGAGCCAGAATCCCTGGAGCAGGGGGGACAGCGCCCCGTGCCGCTGGGGCAGGATCAGCGTCCCGGAGACCATCAGGGCCGCCAGCGGCGCCACCAGGGCCCCCAGGACCTTGATGGGATAGAGCCAGTTGAGGACCAGGAAGGCGGCCACCAGGGCCCAGTCGAACACCAGCAGGGCCTCTCCGAAGGTGGCCGCCGGCAGGTAACCCGCGAGCCAGGCCCGCTGGATGAGGGCCAGGGTGTGGACCGCCAGACCCGCAGTCATAACCCAGGTGCCATACCGGTAGTAGCTCTCCCGCTGGGCCAGGAAATAGGCCAGCCAGAGGCCGGTGGCGCCGAAGTAGGCCGCCAGAGTAAGATAGAGGAACACCGGGGTCATATCCTTGCCGTCAACGGGGGAAATCGCCTCACCGGTGGGAGGTCCGGCCCAACCGTGAAGGCTAATATTTAATTATAGCATGAATAATCAATTTTGCCGGATAAGGAGGGTGCTCACCCCTCCGACTCCTTGAAGGCCTGGGCCACCAGTTCCCCCAGGACCGGGGCACTCAGCGCCGCGCCCAACACCTCCTGGAGCACGCGCACCACCCCGGCCCGGTCTCCCCGGGCCACCGCCTCCTTCAGGGGGCTGTCCACCAGGCGGTGAAAGAGCCGGGCATTGTCGGGATGACCCCGCCGCTCCGCCAGGAGCCGGGTGCGCACCCGCTGGAGCAGGTCCAGGTAAGGGCCGTATTCCGGGCCGAAATGCTGCTGTAATTCCTCCCGCAAGCGTCGGGCCAGGGCCGGAGACGCACCGCCGGTGCTGATGGCCACGGTCAGATCGCCCCGGCGCACCTGGGCCGGGACAATGAAGGTGCACTGCTCCGGCTCGTCCGCCACGTTGACCCAGATGGCCCGGGCCCGGGCCGCGGCGCTCACCCGCGCGTTGACCTTCGGGTCATCCGTGGCGGCCATGACCAGGGCCATGCCCTCCACCTGATTATCAGAAAAATCTTCGGAACGGTAAACGATCTCCCCCCGGCTGGCCAGGGCGGCCAACTCAGGGGTCAGGGTCCGGCTGACCACGGTCACCCGGGCCCCCGCGGCCAAGAGGTCCAGCACTTTGCGTTCCCCCACCGCGCCGCCCCCCACCACCAGGCAGGGCCGGTCTGCAATGACGGCGAAAATCGGATAGGTCTTCACGGCTTCAGAAGATGGCGGTTTTTCCGGGAGGACCCGCCGGCCCCGCTTCTCAGAGGTATCTGCATGGGGAGAATGTACCAAGCCGGACCGCGGTATGCAAGGGGAATGCCACCCTGCCCGAGCAAATCGCCCTCCCCTTTGGCATTGACAGCAACCTAAAATCCAGGTTAGATACTAAGGCAAGAGGAGTGCAGGACCATGGCACCTCCATGGCTTGCGCCCGCATCCATGAGCCGCCTTCGCCACCTTGTCATTTGGCTGACCCTGGGGGCCCTCGCCGGTCTTGGGGTACCACCATGTTGGGGGGGACAAGCCGCCATGAACCTGAGCACTGCCGATCAACAGCTCTTACTGCAAGTGGCCCGAGACAGCATTACCGCCCATCTCCAGGGGAAGACGGCCACCCCGGTCCAGACTTCCTCGGCCGTGGTCCGGGAGCTGCGGGGCGCTTTTGTCTCTCTACATCGCCATGGCCAGCTCCGGGGCTGCATCGGCTACCTGGAAGCCATCAAACCGCTGTTGCAGACCGTGCAGGACATGGCGGTCGCCGCGGCCTTCCAGGACCCGCGCTTCCCCCCCTTGCAGGCCGGTGAGCTGGCCGACCTGGAGATCGAAATCTCCGTGCTGAGCCCCATGCGGCTCATCGCCAGTACCGATGAGATCGAAGTGGGCCAACACGGCCTGTACATCGTCCGGGGTATGAGGCGGGGTTTGCTCTTGCCCCAGGTGGCTACCCAATACCGCTGGGACCGCCTCACGTTCCTGGAACAGACCTGCGGCAAGGCGGGCCTCCCCCCGGATGCCTGGAAGGAAGCCGGGACCAACATCTTCATCTTCACCGCGGATATCTTTGCGGACCATCCCGGCCAAGACCCGGGTGCATGTTTACGGTAGGAGCCTGAATCTCCATGACCTCCAATGATACTCCCGAACCGGAACAGTTCCCGGCCCCGGTGCCACCCCCCGGCAAGGTTTTGGGCCTCATCTTGCGCCACCGCTTCCTCGTCGTCTCCCTGGTGGTGGTCCTCTTTTTAGCGGTCCTGTTTGCCTGGGAAAGATGGCATCGAGTCCCCGTACCGCCGGAATCTCCGGTGGCCGCCGCCCCCCACGGCGAACCGGCCCCCCCGGCCGCCAAAGATCAGGAACTCCAACCCGCGGTCCCGCCCGCGCCGGGCCAAAAGGAAGCCAAAGAACCCGCCATCCTCCCGGCTCCTGCCAAGGAAGCGCCGGCCCATGTCCCGCCCGCCTCCCCCGTCCTGGCCCCGCCCCGGGAACCGGTCAAGGGTGAGGTCTTCACCCAGGCCTTGATCAAGATTATGGACGATCAGGTGAACCAGACCTGGTTCGGCTGGCGCCCCAACACCATCGTGTTCGGCAAGATGGGCCTGACGGACAACGTCAATAACATCCAGTTGGGGGTCCTGGAAGTGGCTCGCCGCACTGTGGTGGTGCTCAACGAGCATATGACCCGCTTCGCCACCACCGAGGCCTATGATCCCCGGGTCAATGAGGCCATGAACTTCTTCATGGTCAGCCCGGATAAATACTGGTTCCCGTCCGCCTCCGGCAAGTACCGGGAAGCCATGCAAGACCTGGAAAAGTATATCGAGGGCTTAAGGAAAGGCCGGGCCCGGTTCTATTCCCGGGTGGATTACCTCATCGCCCTGTTGAGCAACTACAAAGACCTGTTAGGCAGCAGCTATCACAACCTCATTAAAGACAGGGAAGCCGACGGCCAGTCCATCTCCTGGTTCATGGTGGACGACTATTTCTTCTACTCCCAGGGCATCGCCCTGGCCATGTCCGAGATGCTGGAGGCGGTTACCAAGGAATTCCACGCGGAGCTCCAAAAGAAAAACTCCCATAAGCTCATGGAAGACGCCATTCACGCCCTGCACGCCGCCTCCCACCTGGCCCCCTGGGTCGTGACCAACGGCGCCAAAGACGGCATCATTGCCAATCACCGGGCCGATATGTCCACGTACATCGGGGAAGCCGAGCACGTCATCTCTACCCTCCAATCCCAACTGGCCACCAACTAGGGTGGAGCCCCCGGAGGCTGCCGCCGGCGGGAATTTCATTGAAATTCCCGCCGCTTTGTTTTATGGTGGTCTGACGACGCCGCAAGGAGGTTCGCCATGCTGGTCGGCCAGATCATGAGCACGCCGATTGTCACCATCTCCCCCGACAGGCGCGTGGGCCAGGCCTTGAAATTGATGCAGCAACACCAGATCCGCCACCTGCCGGTCACGGAACAAGGCCGTATGGTGGGGTGGATCACCTCCCGGGACCTGCGGGAGGTCCTCCTGGCCTCCATGCTGGAGGAAATCAAGGTGGGGGATGTGATGGTCCAGGCCCCCCTCACCGTCACCCCCGACACCGAGGTGGAGGAAGCCGCCCGCCTGATCCATGAACATAAAATCGGCGGCATGCCCGTGGTGGAAGGTGAAAAGCTGGTGGGGGTCATCACCATGATGGACCTGATCTCCGCCTTCATCGCCATGTTGGGCCTCCTCAAGAGCAGCTCCCGCCTGGACCTCCTCCTGGAGAACCGGCCCGAGGCCCTGGACGCCGCCGCCCGACTCATCAAGGAGGCGGGGGGCAAGGTGATCAACGTGGCCCTGGGGCCCACTCAGGGCGACCGGCGGCCCCACTATTTCCGCCTGGAAAAAACCAAGCTCGAGCCCATCCTCGACACCCTGAAACAGCAGGGCTACGCGATTCTGGATGTTATCCCCTGACACCCGCCAGGTTTTAACCATAAACAATCGGGGCGGGTTATTAACCCGCCCCGACTTTTAGGCTTGGGATTTCCTGCTCGGCTGCACTGATACCGTATTCGCTTTAAAATCCAACAAACTAACCTTGTAATGCATTGTTGTTCGTCATTTTTTTAACCAAAAACCAAAAACTAAAAACTAAAAACGGTATTATTGAAGCCGCTGGAGGGATTCCCCCGGGTCTGCCGCGGTCTCCTCCGCCAGTCCGAAACCTTCCGCACCCCAGATCCGGTTTTTGCCAGCCCGCTTGGCCCGGTAGTGGGCGTCATCCGCGGCTTTGAGCAGATCCTCCATGCTCATGCCCGGCTTCAGCCCCGCCACCCCGATGCTGACGGTCACTTTGAGGTCCGGCACCGCCGGGTTCATGGCGGATTCATCGATCAGGCGGCGCAATCTCTCCGCCAGCGCCACGGCTTGCTCCGGGGGCGTCTGGCTCAGGAGCATGACAAACTCGTCGCCGCCGTAGCGGCAAATCAGGTCGGCCTGCCGGATTCCCTCCGTGAGGATGGCGGCCACGTGTCGCAAGACCTCATCACCCTGCAGATGCCCCAGGGTGTCGTTGATCAGCTTGAAATCATCGATGTCCAGGAACAGCAGGGTCAGGGGGGTCTTATAGCGGTGGCTCCTCTTCACTTCATGGTGCAGGGCTTCCCGGAAATACCCGTAATTATAGAGGCCGGTCAAGGCGTCCCGGATGGCCATGCTCTTGACCCGGTTGAAGAGCACCAGATTTTTGATGCCGACTTTGCCCTGATTGATCAGGGTCCGGAAGAGTTTCGCTTCCTCCGGGCTGAAGGGCTCCTGGCGGCCGGCGCCCGCCGCCAGGATGACGTTCCCCATCGTCACTCTGGCCCATAACATTTCCGGCAGCGGGGTCCCCCCGGGGGGAGCCGCCGGCCGGGCGCGGTCACCGGTCAATTGGCCTTGCAGCAAATCCTTCACGGTTTGATAGCTGCCATCCGGGACGCCCGGCTGACGCCGATAATATTCCAGGGGCAGCCCCATTTCCTGGCCCGCGATCTCCAAACCCAGAATTTGCAAGGGGAAGCTGTCCCAGATAAGTTTGACCAATCCCCGGAGGAGCTGATCCCAGGTAAGGGGGCCGGCCAGGGTTTCGGCGATTTGCCTCACCTGGTTCAGTTCCCGAACCCTGCTTTGGTTCAGTTCTTTCCGGGCCTTGGACACGTGTTGCACCAGGTCCCGGTTTTCCCGCGCCAGGCGGCGCCGTTCCAGGGCCCGGCCCACCAGGGCCTGCAGTTCAGTCAGGCGCAGGTCCGATTTCACCACGTAATCATACGCCCCCAGTCCCATGGCGCGGACCGCGCGGTCCAGGCAGGCGTGGTCGGTCACGAGAATGACTTCCGTATCCGGCGAACGGGTCTTGATATGGGAGAGGAGACGCAGTCCGACATTCACGGGGCGCTTCAGGCCCAGGAGGGCCAGGGCGAACTCCCGGGCTTGGAGGGCTTCCCTGGCCTGCTGGCCGTCCGCCGCGGTCACTTCATAGCCTTGCTCCTCGAGGAACCCCTTGATGAGGTCCAGGAGATGGGGATCATCATCCACCAGGAGGAGCTGGTCGCCCGGCATCAGTGCCAACCCTCCGAGGAGATCAGGGTGTCGGTGCGGAAGTGGGCATCGTCCGTCTTGGGGTAGTCCAGATTATAGTGCAGTCCCCGGCTTTCTTTGCGTCTCAAGGCCATGCGGATGATGATGTCGGCCACCGTGGCAATATTGCGCAACTCCAACAGATCGCTGGTGATGAGGAAGTTCCAATAGTATTCCTGGATTTCCTGCTGGATCAAATCAATGCGGTGTTGGGCCCGGAGCAGCCGCCGGTCGGTGCGCACGATGCCCACGTAGTTCCACATGAAGCGCCGGATCTCGTCCCAGTTGTGGGACACCACCACGGCCTCTTCGCTGTCGGTGGCCCCGAAGGGATTCCATTCCGGCACCGGCCCCCGGGGCTTGGCCAGCAGATCGGGCAGCGTTTCCCGGGCCACCTGGGCCGCCTGGTGCGAAAAGACCAGGGCCTCCAGCAGCGAGTTGCTCGCCAGCCGGTTGGCGCCGTGGAGGCCGGTCATGGATACCTCCCCCACCGCAAACAGGTTCGAGATGGTGGTGCGGCCCCAGGCATCCGTCATGACCCCGCCGCACATATAGTGGGCCGCCGGCACCACCGGGATGGGCTCTTGGGTGATATCGATGCCGAACTCCAGGCATTGCTGATAGATATTGGGGAAGCGGCTCTTAACGAACTCCGCCGGCTTGTGGCTGATATCCAGATAGACGCAGTCCGCCCCGGTCTTTTTCATCTCCAGGTCGATGGCCCGGGCCACCGTGTCCCGGGGGGCCAGGTCTTTCAGGGCATGGTACTTCTCCATGAAGGCGGCCCCGGCCCGGTCGATGAGGATGGCCCCTTCGCCCCGGAGCGCTTCGGAGATCAGGAAATTCTTGGCCGCGGGGTGATAGAGGCAGGTGGGATGGAATTGCACGAATTCCATGTTGCCGATCCAGACCCCCACCCGATAAGCCATGGCAATGCCGTCCCCCGTGGCGATGTCCGGGTTGCTGGTATAGAGATAGACCTTGCCCACCCCCCCGGTGGCCAACAGGGTGATGGCCGCCGCAAAGGTGTCCACCTCCCCGGTCTGGGTGTTCAGGACGTACGCCCCCAGGCAGGACTCCTCGGTGTTGGCCACCACCGCCCCCCGGCGCACCAGCCGCTGGCGGGTGATGAGGTCCACCCCCATGTGGTGCTCGAACACCCGGATGTTGGGGTGGGCCAGGACTTTTTCCGCCAGGATGCGCTCGACTTCGGCCCCGGTCATGTCATGGGCGTGAATGATGCGGCGGTGGGAATGGCCGCCTTCCCGGCCCAGGTCATAGCCGTTGTCTTTCCCCGGATCGAAATGGGCCCCCATATCGATCAGCTCCCGGACCCGCTCCGGACCCTGGCGCACCACCAACTCCACGATGTCCGGGTGGGACAGGCCTTCCCCCACCGTCAGGGTGTCCTGGATGTGATATTCAAAGCGATCGTCCGCCCCCAGGACCGCGGCGATGCCCCCCTGGGCCATCTTGGTGGAGGTCTCCGTCAGGCCCCTTTTCGTTACCAGGTTGACCCGGGCAAAATCCGCCACTTTCAGGGCGTAACCCAAACCCGCCAGCCCTGAGCCGAGTACCAGTACGTCTGAGGTGTGCTCCAAATTCGTTCCTTTGTGAGAAGCTATCAGCTATCAGCTTTCAGCTTTTCCAAAAGCAGGCTGCGTCTCGGGAAGTATAAATTCCAGATCTTATTATTATAGTCTGAATTTATTAATAAATCCATACCTTAAGTTAACGTAGGGTGCGCACTGCGCACCATAAATCTAAACGGCGATGGAAGGTGCTGCCTACTTACTTATTTCAGCAAGTTGAGATGCTAATTTGACCTTTTTGGATGCATTTGACCATATAACTGGTAACGCCAGTTGAACTGCGATCGACCCACCAGTAATTGTCTGACTCATCCCTGGGATTTTCATCAAAGCGTCATACAGATTTTGGTCAACACCTCGAGATATATAACGAGCCGGTTGTCCCGATATATTAGTCCAGGTCCTCTTTGCTAAGACATAGAGGTCCCATGCATCCTTTATTGCCCTATCAAGAGGTTGGTTTTTTGTCGGCTTGCTAAGATATTCCTGCATGGCGTAGTTGCTTTCAGCCATTAAACGGCCGTAATCTGTGAAGTTAACACCCATTGAGACAGTTGCATCAATCTTTCTAAGGGCTTTTATTGCATCATTTGAAGGTTGTGCATTTAAAGAGCTGAGAAATAACAGAGAAGTTGACAGCGCCAGAACTACAAAAAGCAGCACCTTTCTCATGTCTTTTCCATCCTTTCAAAGATGTAGTTAATATGGGGTGCGGGGTGCGCACCCTTGTATCTTAGGTTAAGATACGCTTTATTGAAAGCATGGTCATGGTTAACGTTGGCAAAGGGACATGGTGGTTCTGGACCACCCCTGGGGCAGGCCCCGGG
>JBAVUP010000211.1:0-3481 GCA_049696835.1 Desulfobaccales bacterium | reverse complement strand
AGCCCACTGCGTCCCGGACTTCGGCCATGGTCAGGCGGGCCTGTTGTCGGGCCCGGTCGTTGCCTTGATGGAGGACATCCAGGACCTCATCCGGATGGCGCTCGTAGTATTGCCGCCGTTCCTGGATAGGCGCCAGGTTGGTAAGCAACGCCTCGGCCAGCAGCTTTTTGCAATCCACGCATCCCAGTTTGGCTTTGCGGCATTCCGTGGTGATTTCCTCAAGGCGCTCTTGGGGCAGGTTGAGGCGATGGAAGGGAAACGCCAGGCAGCGGTCCGGTTCGCCGGGATCTTTCTTGTAGGGGCGCTGGGTATCAGTGGTCATCTGGCGAACTTTTTGGGCCATCACGTCCGGCGGGTCGCTCAGGTAGATGCAGTTGCCGTAGCTCTTGCTCATTTTGCGGCCGTCGGTGCCGGTGAGTTTGGGAATCTCAGTGAGCAGGGCCTCCGGTTCCGGAAAAATGGATTTATACAAGAAGTTGAAGCGCCGGGCGATCTCCCGGGTCATCTCCACATGGGGTACCTGGTCCATTCCCACCGGCACGCCGTCGGCCTTGTACATCAAAATATCCGCGGCCTGGAGCACCGGGTACCCCAGGAAGCCGTAAGTGGCCAGGTCTTTGTGGGCCAGTTCCTGGATCTGATCCTTGTACGTGGGGTTGCGCTCCAGCCAGGGCACCGGGGTAAACATGCCGAAGACCAGGTAGAGTTCGGCATGCTCCGGAATGGCCGACTGCACGAAGATGGTGGATTTAAGGGGATCAAGGCCCACGCTCAGCCAGTCCGTCACCATTTCCGGGATGTAGCCGCTGATGGGGCCGGGGGTTTCGTACTCCGTGGTCAGGGCGTGCCAGTCGGCCACAAAATAATGGCACTGGTATTCTTCCTGGAGCTTAAGCCAGTTGTACAGGGCCCCGTAGTAGTTCCCCAGGTGCATCTTGCCGGTGGGCCGCATGCCGCTCAAGATGCGCTGCAGTTTTGGTTTTTGGGGTTTCCCCGGTCCAAGGGTATCTTCAAACGCCATTCTGGTTTCCATTCATGGTTGGATAATTTTAAGAAGGATATGGAATTTGGTGTGCCGTTCTGATCAGCCTCGGGCTTCTATACTAGAAATTATCATTAGGCGGTCATCTTTTGCAAGTACGTGCCCCAATATACTTATAGCTCTAGAAGCCCGGCTTCTCTGCCTCGGGATTGGATCATCCACCCCTTGTGGAGGGACCAGGATACTAACAGGCTGTTGAATAACCGGCCATTCACTGCGTTCAGGATGACCTGAAAACCGGTTTTTCAACAGCCTGCCAATCACTCAGTGAGTGAATTCAAATAAAAGCTTAGCGAGCTGATATCCTGGGGAGTCTCCAGTTCATCCCCCGATCTGAGGTCATGGATGGTCACCCGCACGGGCTCCTCCAAGGTGGTGGGAAAACTGTCCCCGCCGGCGTCATTGACGGTGATATAGGCACGCTTGCCATTATACTTGATCCATTTCGTATATGACGCTTTCCCGGCGCAACTGGCCGAGAGATTGAAGCCATGAGTTTTCATTACTTCTTCGACGTTCATCGTTTGTCACCTTGCATGCTGTCGGGACCTCACCGCCGGTTAGCGTTCCCGCCACACCGGTTTTCTCTTCTCCAGGAAGGCCTTGACCCCTTCCTCCGCATCTTCGGTGCTGCACACAGCCGCAAACCGGTCGCTCAGCATATCCAGGGCCTGGTTGTAAGGGACATTTTGCATCGCATAGACTCCGGCTTTGCCGGCTTGTAAGGCCAGCGGGCTCTTGGCCGCGAGTTTGGCGGCCAATTCCAGAGTGGCTTCCTCCAGCTTATCAGGCGGCACCACCTTGTTGACCAGCCCCAGCCTTTGCGCTTCGGCGGCCGAGATAATATCTCCGGTGAGCACCATCTCGAGAGTCTTTTTGAGGCCGACGTTGCGGGCCAGGGGCGCCGCCGGGCCGAGGCAGATGAGGCCGACATTGATGGCCGTAGTCCCGAATTTGGCATCCTCCGCGGCCACCGTCAGATCACAGGCAAAGGACAGGCCGGCGCCGTTGGCCAGGGCATAACCTTTGACCGAAGCAATCACCGGCTTCTTCATCTTGGCAAGGGTGTGATTGTGCTCATCCATCAGGTGGACAAACTCGCAATACTCCTTGCTGGTTTTCTCCTTGAATTCATCCAGGGAAATACCCGTGGAGAAATGTTTGCCATTGGCATCGATCACCACCACCCGCACCTCGGGGTCCCTCTCCATTTCCCAGAGGGCATCATTGAGCTCCCGGGCAAAGGGGACATTGAAGGTGTTCATGGCTTGCGGGCGATTCAGGGTAATGAAGCCGATTTTATCCCGTTTTTCTACCAGCACATTGGTATAGCCCATAACACGCTCTCCTTTATGGTTTAAGTTATAGAATAATCAGACCTCAGGTTCTTTGGGGTTTTCTCAAACACTCGAGATAACAGTGCAGTTGCGCCATGGTGTGCTGCCACACCGCCGGATCCTGGCTGGAGGCATACAGGGGAGCCGCGCCGTTCAGAGAGATCACGATAAAATTGGCAATCTCGGCGAGATTTAGTCCGTCCTTCAACATGCCTTGCCGCTCGGCTTCTTCCAGCCACAGACGGATCAATTCGGCAAAGCTTTTGAAGCCTTCCAGGAGGCGCCGGCTCATGGTGGGGGACTGTCCGGCGAGTTCGACCAGGGAATTGAGCAAAAAGCAGCCGCCCTCAAAAATCCCCGCCCCCAGGTAATTTTTCAGGTTATTTTCAATGACCCGTTCAATCCGCGCCAGGGGGTCCGAAATATTTCTCACGCCCTGAAAAACAGTGCTCTTCCAAATCCTGACGCATTCCTCATAGACCGCATACCAGATCTCCTGCTTGTTGCGGAAGTGGCCGTAAAGACCGCCCTTGGTGAGGCCGGCGGCCTTCATGATGCTGTCAATGGACGTATTGAAGTATCCCTTGACCGAGAAGAGCTGCATGGATTTTGCTATGATATGTTGCCGGGTCAGGTCGCCTTTGGTTGCCATCCGAAGCCTCTGTGTAATATACCGACCATTCGGTATATTTTTACCTGAAAAAAATTACTTTGTCAAGGATGCTGAGCCCCAAAAGGTAAGGAGCCCCAGCGGGCCAGGTCCTTGGGGAAGGCCATCTCCGCGGCCAGGCCGGCGGCCTCGATGGTCAGGTTGCGGCAAAATTGGAGGTGATCCTTGCAGAGCCAGGTCTTCCGCCACTGGGAGGTCAAGAGGCGGCACTGGGTGCTGCCGAAGCGCTGCTTGAATTCGTTGGGCAACCGGTTAAACAAGCGGTACAGGCCGGGCTCGCCGTAGAGTTCCTCGGTGGCGGCACTGGCATCGGCGGGCACCTCCCGGCGGCCATAGACCGCGCCCAGGGCCGCCATGGCCCCCACCAGGGAGCCGCAGGTGTCGCCGAAGAGGCCGCCGCCCCCGCCGAAGCCGGTCATGAGGCACATGGTC
>JBAVUP010000210.1:0-12544 GCA_049696835.1 Desulfobaccales bacterium | reverse complement strand
GACATACAGGTAGTCATGGTCTTCAGAGAGATTCACCAGGGGATAGACCCCGGCGCGCCACGGCAACCGTTCCACTCCAAACGATTCCTGGAAAAGGCGGTTCATGCGGCGTTGGAGCTGCTCCATTTCCCGGGAGGAACTCCAGCCCGGTTCCCTGAAAAAAATCGGCATGATCCTTCTCCTCCGTAATATGTGAGATTTTCAGGATTTTCTTGGGTTAACTAAAATTAATTTAAGCAGTGTCCCCCAAAGGGTCAAGGGTCTTACTGGTTGAAAATTAAGAAAATTTTCTATACATAAAGGCAGCGCCTTGCTGTAAGAGAGGAACTACGATGGCATTTCCCTGGGATGACGTGACCTGGGTGCTCCTCGATATGGATGGCACCCTTCTGGACAAACATTTCGACGATTACTTCTGGGAAACCCTGGTGCCCGAGGAATACGCCCGGCGGCAGGGCATGCCCCTGGCCCTGGCCCGGGACCTGGTCTTCGCCCGTTATCAGCGGGAAGAAGGCACCCTCAACTGGACGGACATCGATTTCTGGTCCCGGGAACTGGAACTGGATATCCCGGCCTTAAAGGAAGGCATCCGCCACCTCATCGAGGTGCACCCGGACACGGAAGATTTTCTCAAGTTCTTGAAACTAAAAGATAAGCGGATCGCGTTGGTGACTAACGCCCACTATAAGACCCTCAACCTGAAGATGAACCACACCGGGCTTTTAGACTATTTCGACGCGGTGGTTTCTTCCTTTGACTTGGGCACCCCCAAGGAAGAGACCCGCTTCTGGGAGATCCTCCATGGCCGCCTCCACTTCGATCCCGCCCACGCCCTCCTGGTGGACGACAACGCCGACGCTCTCGCCGCGGCCCGCACCTTCGGTATCAAATATCCCTACTTCAAGGCTAAATCCAGCTCCCGCCTCGGCGCGGAAAACCACCCGGACTTTCCCTCCATTGAAAGCTTCAATGAGCTGATGGATTAATAATTTGAGGGGAGGCCGGGGGACACGAGTCCGCCGCCTCCCCTCAAACTCCCCTCCCAACCCCCTGTAAGAGTTAGATTGAGGCGGGGCCGCCGGCCCCGCTTTAACTTGTTTGGCAATCACCCTTAAGGGGTTGGGGATGGGGGTTTGGGGGAAGGAGTAGGGGCCCTCGGCCCCTAGCCCCTTCCCCCAACAACTAAGCCGCTACTCTCCTGATCCGCGCCCCCAGGGCGGAGAGTTTTTCCGTCAGTCGGGCGTAGCCCCGGTCCAGGTGGTAGACCCGGAGGACTTCGGTTTCGCCTTGGGCCGCCAGGCCGGCGATGACCAGGGAGGCGCTGGCCCTGAGGTCCGTGGCCATCACCGGCGCACCCTGGAGTTGGCGGCAGCCCCGCACCACCGCCAGGTTGCCGGTGACGGCGATATCCGCGCCCAGGCGCCGCAGTTCGCTGACGTGCATGTAGCGGTTTTCGAAGATGGTTTCGGTGATGACGCTGGCCCCTTTGGCCAGGGACATGAGGGCCATGAACTGGGCCTGCATATCCGTGGGGAAGCCGGGGTAGGGGCGGGTCTTGACGTCCACTCCGGTGAGGGAGCCGCCCGGCTCCACCATGATGCGGTCATCGGCAGTGCTGAGGCGCACCCCGGCCTCCTGGAACTTTTCCAGTACCGCGCTCATATCCGACAGCGGGGCGTTGGTGATGGTGACCTGGCCCCTGGTGATGGCCGCGGCGGCGAGATACGTCCCGGCCTCGATCCGGTCGCTCATGATGGTGTAGGAGGTGGGGGTCAGGGCCGGCACCCCGTGGATGGTGAGGACGTCGGTGCCGATGCCTTCGATGTGCGCCCCCATGGCCGTGAGGAAACGGGCGAGATCCGTTACTTCGGGCTCCTGTGCGGCGTTGATGATTCTCGTGGTGCCCCGGGCCAACGTGGCGGCCATCATGAGGTTTTCGGTGCCGGTGACCGTGGGCAGGTCCAGGGTGATGTCGGCGCCGCGCAGCCGTTTGGCTTTGGCCTCCACGTAGCCCTGGTTCAGGGTGATCTTCACCCCCATGGCCTCCAGGCCCTTCAGGTGCTGGTCGATGGGCCGGGCCCCGATGGCGCAGCCGCCGGGCAAAGAGACGCTGGCCTGGCGCGCCCGGGCTACCAGGGGCCCCAGCACCAGGACCGCGGCCCGCATGGTTTTGACGGTTTCGTAGGGGGCCATCCAACCGGTGAGGCGGCTGGAATCCACCACCAGGGGCTCGCCGTCGGCAAACTGTACCCCCATGAGGCCCAGGAGTCGTTTGGCGGTGCGGATATCCGCCAGGGGCGGCACGTTGTAGAGCCGGTGTTCCCCCGGCGCCAGCAGGGTGGCGGCGATGATGGGCAGCGCGGCGTTCTTGGCCCCGCTGATCGAAACCTCCCCCGATAGCGGCACCCCGCCTTCAATGACGATCTTGTCCATTATCTGTCCGGCCTAGGATTTCGGCTTATGAAAATATGTGGTGATATCGAAGAAGACCTGTTGCCTCACCTCGTGGGGAAATTCGATGGTGATGACGTCATACACCCGGTCGTCATGCTGGTACACATCCTTTTTCACCACCTGCCAAGCCTGGTTCTGCTTGCCGAAGGTCTTGGCGAGAAAGAGATATTCTCCATCCACCACCGCTACGTAATCCGGCGCGCCGGCGATGATGACCGCGGTGGCGGGAGTATCCCCCGACCCGCCTTTAAACGTCAATCCCGCCTGTTGGGATTTCGCGGCCGCGTCGTGCGGCAGCTTTACCACATGCAGGAACAACCCCGCCAGGCTGGCAAACAGGAAAAGGAGAAGTATGCTCTTTAGAGCCCTCATAGACATGTTAAACTCCGGGTTGTTATGTCTTTTTACCTATATAGTTAAGAATCCTCCGCCAGGAGGTCCAGGAGGCCAGGCGACAAAACTTCCTGCCGGAACTGCTTGATCCGCTTTTGCGCCAACCGGATGTACTCCGGGTCGACTTCATAGCCCACATAATGCCGGTTACCCTGCAGAGCCGCAATGGCAGTGCTGCCGCTGCCCATGAAGGGGTCCAGGACCATGTCGTCCTCAAAGGTATAGAGCTGGATGAGCCGATAGGGCAGCTCCACCGGAAAGGGGGCCGGGTGGCCCACACTTCTGGCCGACACCGCCGGAAATGTCCAGACGCTCTTGGTGAGCTCCAGAAACTCTTCCCGGGAGATGGTGGACCGCCGCTGGCCGGGGTTTTTCCGGGAAAATCCCGCCTTGGAAAAGATCAGGATGTATTCGTGCACGTCCCGCAATGTCGGGTTGGCCGGCGAGCGCCAACTCCCCCAGGCGGTAGAGGGGGAAGCGCTTGATGCCTTGTTCCAGATGATCTCCCCGCGCATGAGAAAACCAATCTCCGCCATGCCTTGAATAATATATGCGTGCAAAGGAATATAAGGCTTACGGCCCAAATTCGCTATATTGACGCAAGCTCTTCCTCCTGGGACCAAGACGCGGTAAACCTCACTCCAAACCCGATTCAGAAATTTCAAATATTCTTCTAGTGTAAGGTTCTCATCGTAATCTTTCCCTACGTTATAAGGAGGCGATGTTACCATTAAATGAATGCTATCATTCGGGAGTTCACCCATTTTCACAGAAGATTTGCATCGAATTGTATCGAGAATTTCAGAAGAAATTTGATTTTCGCTATATTTTATTATCTCTCCCTGGACCATATTTGAATATAATTTGCTGCTATAAAACGCTGATGAATCATGTCCAATCCTCCCAGGTGTCCCAAAGGAGCTAGTCTTTGTTGATTTCCTCTTTTTAGTATCTTTCACGATTAATCCTTTTCCCATAATTCGATCCATCTTTGGTAAAGATTATATTTAATCGGGGATTTTTTCCAAAAAATATCAATTTTTCGGGTTGATTTATCATTTATTAAAGAATTTACAGCAGTTTTGCTAAGTTCGACACCTCGTGGATTCGTTCCTTCCTTAGGAAGCTTAATATAAACTTCATTTCCTAATATATTAAACCACCTTACTTGAGCTTCTCTTGGAATGTAATAAAAACTACCCATTTCATTCCAGTTAATTTTAATTAAGATTATATCACATAAGGGCGTATAATTTTTTGAAAACTCTTTAGCACTCAGTGCATCAACTGTCCAGATCATCTTAATCCCTGATAAACTCTTTCCTGTTATAGTTTTTATAGAGATTGGGTTATTAAATAGTCTTACATCTACTTCTTTCTCTGTGATTGGGATATTTGTATCAACATTATTGATACCAAATTTATAAATTAGTAATGCTATAATTATTTTTTCTCGAACGGAGCCAACTTCCATGCCAATCTTACCAGCCCTGGCACTTTCCTGTTCGGCCAATTGAAATAATGATGGAAGCCTATTTTGTATTTTATGAATTAGAATTCCGTCGCCGAAAATTTCAAGAAGTTTATTATCACCCATTATCAACTCATTTAGACATGGTGTATTGATTAACCAAGGGATAACTCCGCCATTTTACCTTGGTTTATCCGGCGCCTCTATGGTAGGATATTACATTGACGCAGGTAAGGCAAGGAAAGGAAATTTATGAACTGGTGGTTGTTAGCCGGGGTGCCCGTCACCTCCTTCATCGTGGCCCTGTCCGGGGCCTTGATGCCCGGCCCCCTCTTGACTCTCACCGTGGGGGAAGCGGCCCGCCGCGGCTTCTGGGCCGGACCCCTGATCATCGTGGGCCACGCCCTCCTGGAACTGGCCCTGGTCCTGCTGCTCCTGGCCGGCGTGGGCGTCTGGCTGCACCGCCCCCTGATCCTGGGCCTGGTGGGCGTGACCGGCGCCGGCATGCTGGCCTGGATGGGCCTGGGCCTGCTCAAGGCCTCGCGCCACAGTCACCTGGACTTTGACCCCCAGGCCGACTCGGGCCTGCATCCGATCATCGCCGGGATCTTCATGAGCGCCGCCAACCCCTACTGGCTTATCTGGTGGCTCACCATCGGCCTGGGCTACGTCATGTTTTCCATGCAATTCGGGGTTCTGGGGGTGGCGCTGTTCTTCACCGGCCACATCCTGGCCGACTTTGCCTGGTACACCCTGGTGTCCGGCGCCGTGGCCCAGGGCCGCCGCTTTATCTCCGACCGCCTCTACCGCGGCTTCCTGGGGGCCTGCGGCGTCTTTCTCTTCGGCTTCGGCGGCTACTTCGGCGTCCAGGGAGTAAATTTTCTGCTCAATTCTTGAACTCAGGAGCATCATCTCTATGATTCAAAAAGGTCTCATTGTGGGTTTACTGGAAGTGAACTGCTATATTCTGGGGGACGAAGAGACCCGGGAAGCCGTAGTCATCGACCCCGGGGGTGACGAAGACGAGATTCTCGACGCCCTGAACCGGAACAACCTCCAACTGAAGCTGATCATCGACACCCATGGCCACTTCGACCACGTGGATGCCAACCAGCCCTTGAAAGACGCCACCGGCGCGCAGATCGCCATCCACGAGGCCGACGCCGGCATGCTCCATCAACCCTCCGCGGAGGCCATGTTTTTTACCGGCAATCGCCTGCGCCTCTCCGAGCCCGATATCCTGCTCCAAGAGGGCGACGTCCTCACCTTCGGCCAATACCGGTTAAAAGTCCTCCATACCCCGGGCCATACCCCGGGAGGCATCAGCCTGCTCCTGGAAGACCATACGTATGTTTACGTGGGCGACCTGCTCTTCGCCGGCTCCATCGGCCGCACCGACTTCCCCGGCGGCAGCTTCGACGCCCTGATCAACGCCGTGAAAACCAAAATCTTCCCCCTGGGAGATAACTATAGCGTGTACCCCGGGCACGGCCCGGTGACCACCGTCGGCCAGGAACGCAAGTATAACCCGTTTTTTTAGGTTTTTTGTAAGAGGCGAGGGCCAGGACTTCTGTAGAGGGCGAAAAAGGGAAAAGGGAAATACCATGGAAGCAAATCTTTTTAACCTTTTCGCCTCTTCGCCTTTTGAGCCTGATATCCTCCTTAGAGAAAATTCCTCGAGAAGGCTATTATTTTGGTGCGATAATCAGCGTAACTTATTACAAACCTCGCTTATAGTTCAGTTATGCATAAGTCCCCCTTTGAAAAAGGGGGATTTAGGGGGATTTTCAATGGCTTATAAATCCCCCCTAACCTCCCTTTAGAAAAGGGGGGGATAAAAACCACTTCAAAGAATCAGAGACCTTATGCAACTCAATATTCCCACTGCCTTTACTGGAAAGCGCATTCTTTTAGGGGTTTCCGGCGGCATTGCGGCGTACAAGGCCGCGGAGGTCGCCCGGCGGTTGATCGCCGCGGGGGCCGAGGTCAAGGTGGTGATGACCGCCTCCGCCCAGGAATTCGTGGGCCCGCTGACCTTTGCGGCCCTCACCGGGGAGAAGGTGGCCACGGCCATGTTCGGGCCGGAGAGCGATCCCCTGGAACACGTATCCCTGGGGCAGGAAGTGGACGCCATTGTCCTGGCCCCCGCCACCGCCAATCTCATCGGCAAGCTGGCCGTGGGGCTCGGCGACGATTTGCTCACTACCATTCTCCTGGCGGCCACCCAACCGGTGCTCGTCTGCCCGGCCATGAACGTCGAGATGTGGGCCAACCTGGTGGTGCAGGGGAACCTGGCGCGCCTCAAAGGCCGGGGCTTTACGGTCATGGAGCCCGCCGCCGGCCCTCTGGCCTGCGGTGCCGTGGGTTTGGGCCGTTTGCCGGAGCCCGATCTGATTGTGGAGGCCTGCTCCCGCCTGCTCAGCCCCCAGGACCTGGCAGGGCGGCGGGTGCTGGTCACGGCCGGACCCACCCATGAGGACTTTGACCCGGTGCGCTTTTTAACCAACCGGTCCAGCGGCAAGCAGGGCTATGCCCTGGCGCGGGTGGCCTGGCGCCGGGGCGGGGCGGTCACCCTGGTGAGCGGCCCCACCGACCTGGCGGCTCCCTATGGGGTTGAGCGAGTGCTGGTGCGTTCCGCCCGGGATATGTCGGCCGCGGTGATCGAGCGCTTGCCGGCCGCCGACGTTCTGTTGATGGCCGCGGCGGTGAGCGACTATCGGCCCACCCAGGCGGAAGTCCGGAAGATCAAGCGGGGCCGGGAGAACATGCAGTTCCATCTCACCCAGAACCCCGACATCTTGAAGCAGGTGGCCGCCATCAAGACTAGCCAGCTTGTGGTGGGGTTCGCGGCGGAGACCCACGACCTCGAGGCCGAGGCCCGCCGGAAGATGCAGGAGAAACATCTGGACCTTATCGTGGCCAACGACGTCAACCGTCCGGATTCCGGCTTCCAGGTGGACACCAACGAAGTCACCCTGATTCCCCGGCAAGGCGACCCCATCCCTCTGCCGCTGTTGAGCAAGGAGGAGGTGGCGGCCCGGGTGTTGGATATGGTGGTCGATCTGCTGCAGTCCCGAGACCGGGAGAGCGCCGCGCGTGCCTGAAGACCCGGTCCTCGAGTTGCAGGAGTTGGTGGAGAGCCTGTCCGCCTGGCTGCGCTATCAACGGCGCCTGGGGTGGCGGGGTCTGCCGGGACAGGTTGCGGCTCCTCCCCGGGAGGAAACCGAACCGGCTGAAAAAATCCTTACTCTGGAGGAAGTCCGCGCCGCAATGGGGGATTGCCGCCGCTGTAAGCTCTATGCGGGCCGCACGAACCTGGTCTTTGGGGAAGGGGACCCCAACGCCCGGCTGATGTTTGTCGGCGAGGCCCCGGGGGCCGAAGAAGACCAGCAGGGCTTGCCCTTCGTGGGCGCCGCCGGGCAGCTCTTAAACAAGCTCCTCAGCAAGCTGGGCCTGCGCCGGGAGGAGGTCTACATCGCCAATATCGTCAAGAGCCGGCCCCCGAACAACCGCGACCCCGAGCCCGATGAGATTGCCGCCTGCCTGCCCTTCCTGGAGATGCAGATCAAGGCCATCCGGCCCCGGGTGATCGTGGCCCTGGGGCGCATCGCGGTTCACGCCTTGCTCGGGACCAAGGGACCTTTGACCCGGCTACGGGGCCACTGGCAGCGCTATCGCGACACCCGGGTGATGCCCACCTTCCACCCTTCATATCTCCTGCGGGCCCCTCAGGAGCGGCACAAGACCTGGGCCGACATGCAACAGGTTATGGAGTATTTGGCGGCCGATGAAGATCATTAACTTTCTCAGGCGCCCCTCCCAGCTCCTTTTATGGGGGTTGGGGGAAAGGGTTGGGGAGAGGAGGGGAGGGGCCACTTACAAAAAAGCCCCTGGCCCCCTCTCCCAAAGGCTTTTTTTCTTCTCCCTTCTACTGATATCTTTGCTGCTGGCGGGGGCCGCGCCGGCGGCGGCGCCCCGGGCGGTTTACGTCATGCGCGTCGTGGGCTCCATTAACCCGGGCTCGGCGGAATTCGTCGGGGAAAGCATAAGCCTGGCGGAGCGCGAAAACGCCGAAGCCCTGGTGATTGAGTTGGACACCCCCGGCGGCCTGGAGACCTCCATGCGCCAGATCGTCCAGGCCATCAGCAATGCCAGGGTGCCGGTGGTCGTCTATATTTATCCCCGGGGGGCCCGGGCCGCCTCCGCCGGGGTATTCGTTACCATGGCCGCAAACGTGGCCGCCATGGCTCCGGGCACCAATATCGGCGCCGCCCACCCGGTCTCCGTCGGCATGGGCAAGATCGACAAGACCATGGAGAAGAAGATCGTCAACGACATGGTGGCCTCTGGGCGGTCCCTGGCGGCGGAGCATGGCCGCAACGCCGACTGGATGGAGAAAGCCATCCGCCAGAGCGTCTCCATCCCCGCCGCCGACGCCCTGAAGCTCAAAGTCGTGGATCTCATGGCCGATAATCTGGAAGACCTGCTCACGAAAATCAACGGCCGCAAAGTGGAAGTCGCGGGTAAGAATGTGGTCCTCCACACCGCCGGGGTCCCCATTAAGGAAATCCCCGAAGGCCTGCGGTTCCGGGTGCTGAAGCACATCGCCGACCCTAATATCGCCTTTATCCTCATGATGATCGGTTTAGCAGGGCTCTACTTCGAAATAGCCCACCCGGGGGTGGTGCTCCCCGGGGTCATCGGCTCCATCTGCCTGCTCCTGGCCTTTTTCGCCTTCCAGACCCTGCCCATCAATTATATCGGCGTCCTCCTGATCTTCCTGGCCTTCGTCTTTTTTATCCTGGAGTTCAAAATCACCAGCTACGGCCTGTTGTCCGTGGCCGGGGTGGTCTCGATGTTTCTGGGGGCCATCATGCTGTTTCGAGGAGGGCAGGCGGGCGTGGAGATATCCTGGGCTGTACTGGTGCCCACGGTCATTACCGTGTCCCTGTTTTTCATCGTGGTGGCCGGCATTGTCTTCCGCAGCCACCTGCAGCGCTCCATGACCGGGACCGCGGGCATGGTGGGGGAGAAGGGAGTGGCCCACACCAACGTGAATCGTGAGGGCGGTCAGGTCTTCGTCCACGGCGAGTACTGGCACGCGGTCAGTGACGAGCCCATTGCCGCCGGAGACCCCATCGAAGTCGTGCAAGTCGTGGATCTCAAGCTCCTGGTGCGCCGGGTGCAATAAATTTCATAAGGAGACGAACATGCCACCCACTTATGTCATCGTGATAGTGGTGCTGGTCTTTTTTTTCCTGATCAGCGCTGTCAAGATCCTCAACGAATACGAACGCGGGGTGATTTTCCGGCTGGGCCGCGCCCTCCACTTCGCCAAGGGGCCGGGCCTCATCATCCTCATCCCCATGGTGGACCAACTCGTCAAGGTCAACCTGCAACTGGTAACCTTTGACGTCCCCTCCCAGGACGTCATTACCCGGGATAATGTCTCGGTTAAAGTGGATGCGGTGGTTTACTTCCGGGTGATCGATCCGCTGAAGGCCATCATCGAAGTGCAGAATTACCTCACCGCCACCCAACGCCTATCCCAAACCACCTTGCGCAGCGTCTGCGGCCAGATGGAGCTGGACGATCTGCTGGCCGAACGGGAGAAGGTCAACGCCCAACTGGCGGAGATCCTGGATAATCAAACCGAACCCTGGGGCATCAAGGTGACCCTGGTGGAGGTGCGGTCCATCGATCTGCCCATCGAAATGCAGCGGGCCATTGCCAAGCAGGCGGAGGCCGAGCGCGAGCGCCGGGCCAAGGTGATCAACGCCGAAGGCGAATTCCAGGCCGCCGCCAAGATGGCCGACGCCGCCAAGGTTTTGGCGACGGAGCCCATGTCTTTGCAACTGCGCTATCTCCAGACCCTGCGGGAGATCGCCGCGGAGAAGAACTCCACCACGCTCTTCCCCATTCCCATCGACTTGATCACTCCCTTCATCAAGATGGCGACCCGGATGGAGAAGTTGGAGGAAAGCAAAGAATAGGGGGTAGGGGGGACGGGTCCGGTTTTCGGTAAGCGGAGAACGGCCTGAGCGATTTTTAAGGTTGAGGGTTTGAGATAATTAGGTAAAATTAACAATTGCACATCAAGATGATTGAACGAGCCTAGGGGCCGGGTTTCCCCGCCCTGGCAGAAATTCATCAGGTAGTTCCCGTAGGGGCACGGCGGGCCGTGCCCTTTCAGAGACAGGAGAGCGAGCATGGCGAAAAAAGAACGCAAGGAAAAGAAGGAAAAACCTCTGGACAAGATGACCGCCACGGAACTGCGCAAGTACGCCCTGGATATGGGGGAGATTTCCGGCGTCCACGGCATGAACAAAGAAGAGTTGTTGAGCGCCATCAAGAAGGTGAAGGGCATCAAGGACGAAGGCAAGCAGACCGAGAAGGTCAGCATGCGGGACCTGAAGGAAAAAGCCGGGGAGATGCGCTCCAAGAAGCTGGAAGCCATCGCCGCCGGTGAACCTCAGAAGAAGATCGACATCCTGCGCAAAAAGGCCAACCGCCTGAAGAAGCGCACCCGGCGGGCCGCGTAGGGGCGGGTTTAAACCCCGCCCCAGTAGTTTTTAAGGAAGGATGGAGATCGTTAGAGGCCCGGGAAGATCTTCACCGAGTTCATGGCCAGGTTGTAAATAAATCCCGGGAAGATACCGATGAGCAGCACCCCGGCCGCGGTCACCGCCACCACCGCGGTCTGGGCGGGGGAGAAGACCACCGGACCCAAGTCCGCCTCCGCCGGCTTCATGTACATGAGCACGGTAATGCGCAGGTAGTAGAACACCGACACCAGGGAGTTCATGACGCCGATGATGGCCAGCCAGATGTAACCGGCCTGAATGGCGGCGGAGAAGATGTAAAATTTGCCCACGAACCCCGCGGTGGGGGGAATCCCTGCCAGGGCGAACATGAACAGGGCCATGGACGCGGCCAGCACCGGATGCTGCGCCCCCAGGCCCGAGTAGTCGTAGATGTTCAGGTAGCTGTCTTTTTTCCGCCCCACCAGGATCACCACCCCGAAGGCCCCCAGGTTCATCAAGGTATAGGCCAGCAGGTAGTAAAGCAGGCTCACCGCCCCCAACTGGTTGGCGGCCACCAGGGCCACCAGCAGGTAGCCGGCGTGGGCGATGGAGGAGTAGGCCAGCATGCGTTTGATGTTGGTCTGGGCGATGGCCGCGATATTGCCGATGGTCATGGTCGCCACCGCCAGGACCCACAGGAGCATGTTCCAATCCACCTTCATGGCCGGGAAGACCAGGAAGAAGACCCGGGCAAAGGCCGCGAAGGCCGCGGCCTTCACCGCCACGGCCATGAACGCGGTCACCGACGTGGGCGCCCCTTCATAGACGTCCGGGGTCCACATGTGGAAGGGGGCCGAAGCCACCTTGAAGCCGAAGCCCACGATCAAGAGGCCCATGCCCAGGAGGACCAAAGGTTGCATGGCCGGGTCGGCCCCCAGGCGCCGGGGCAGGTCGTCGAGGAACAGGGTCCCCCCTGCCGCGCCATAGAGCATGGCCATGCCGAACAAGAGAAACGCGCTGGAAAATGATCCCAGGATCAGGTACTTCAGCGCGGCCTCGTTGGACCGCACGTCCTCCCGGAACAGCCCCGCCAGCACGTAGACCGCGATGGACATGACCTCCAGCCCCAGGAAAATCATGATCATGTGAGCCCCGGCGGCCATGAGCATCATGCCCACCACGGCAAAGAGCATCAGGGCGTAATACTCGCTCAGGTTCTTGTCGTAATCTTCCAGGTATTGCCGGGAGATGAGCACCGTTAAGGCCGCGCCCAGGATGAAGATCAGGTAGAAAAAATTGGCGAAGTTGTCGATATAGACCATGCGGGCGAAATCGGTGCCGCTGTGGCCCCACAGGCCGATGGTCTGGAACGCGGCCACCGCCAGGCCCGCCAGGGCCAGCCAGGAGAAGCACGCTTTCCGCCCCTTGGGGGAGAGGGCATCCAGCAGCAGGATCAGGATGGCGGTCACCGTCAGGGTCAGCCACGGCCCGATGCTGCTCAGGTGGAAGCTGGGTATGGTAATGATCATCTCGCCTCCCCCTTAAACACGTGGAGTTGGGAAACCTGGGTGGACTTGGCCTTTTGCATCATGGCCAGAAAGTTCTCCGTCGACGCCTTGGTCTTGTCTAAGAATGTATTGGGATAGACCCCGATCCACACGATAAAAAGGAGCAGGGGCGCAAAGATGGCGATTTCCCGCCA
>JBAVUP010000209.1:0-1647 GCA_049696835.1 Desulfobaccales bacterium | reverse complement strand
AGGTTCAAATTCATGTCGTGTACAAAAACCATGGGGATGCGGCGCGTGGTGGTGACCGGGGTGGGCCTGGTAACCTCCATGGGACTGGACGTACCCACCGTGTGGCGTCGGCTTTTGGCCGGAGAATCCGGTATTAGTTCCCTGGAACGGTTCACGCCGGAAGCCATCGAACGCTATCACATCCCCGAAGACTTTCCCAAAATCGGCGGGGAGATCAAAAGCTTTGACCTGAAAGAAATTCTTCAGGCCCGAAAAAAGGACGTTACCAAAGAAGACCTGAAGCAAATCAAGTATACCGACCGCTTCACCCAGTTCGCCCTGGCCGCCTCCCTGGAGGCCATTAATGACTCGGGGGTCAACCTGGAGGCCGAGAACCCGGAGCGGGCCGGGGTCATCATCGCCAGCGGCATGGGCGGGGTCAGCTCCTGGGAGGAAGGGGTAACCAAGCTGCTTACCGAAGGCGTGCGCCGGGTCTCCCCCTTCCTGGTGCCCAAGATGATTCCCAATCTGGCCGCGGGCAACGTCTCCATCAGCTTTAAGGCCAAGGGGCCCAATATCGCCTTGTCCACCGCCTGCGCCGCCGGGGCCCATGCCATCGGCATGGCCTACCGCTCCATCCAGTTGGGGGAGGCGGACATGATGGCCGCCGGCGGCAGCGAGGCCGCGGTCACCATCCTCACCATCGCCGCCTTCGCTCGCATGGGTGCCCTGGCCGTGGGCTACAACGACAATCCCACCGCCGCCAGCCGGCCTTTCGACCTCAATCGCTGCGGCTTTGTCATGTCGGAAGGTTCCGGGATTCTGGCCCTGGAGGAACTGGACCATGCCGTGGCCCGGGGCGCCCACATCTACGGCGAAATCGTCGGCTTCGGCATGACCGGCGACGCCCACCACATCACCGACCCGGACATGGAAGGGGCCCGGCGCTGCATTATCTTGGCCCTGAAGGACGCCGGCATCACCCCGGCGGACATCGATTACGTCAATCCCCATGCCACCGCCACTCCGGTGGGTGACCGCAACGAATGCCGGGCCCTCAAGCTGATCTTCGGGGAGCACGCCTCCCGCCTGCTGGTGAGCGGCACCAAGTCCATGACTGGCCACCTCCTGGGCGCGGCCGGGGCGGCGGAGGCCATCTTTTCCTTTCTGGCCATCCGGGACGGCATCGTCCCCCCCACCATTAACCTCACGGACGTGGACCCTGACTGCGCCGGCCTGGATTTCGTCCCCGATAAACCCCGGAAGGCGGAGGTGCGCCACGTCCTGTCCAACTCCTTCGGGTTCGGCGGCACCAACGCCTCCCTGGTATTCAAACGCTATGAAGGCTGAGTAGCTGTCAACTTTGAAGGCGGCATATTGAGTTAAAACCAATCTCCGAACGCTTGACTGCTAAAAGGCTTTCAACCGACTGCTGGTTGTTGACCACATGACCGCTCCTTCCAAGCCCAGTCGCATCGCCATTGTCGTGCCCGGGCAGGGATCCTTCTGCCGGGAGGTGGTGCTGCCCTTCTCCCTGGAAGGTTATCCACCCGTGGATATCGTCCTGTACGGCGCCGGAGCCGGCCACCCGACGGGCTCCCCGGTGCTCCGGCTGGCGGATTTGCTTCCCGAACAGTTCGACCTCATCCTGGATGGCCACTTCCTGAC
>JBAVUP010000208.1:0-8758 GCA_049696835.1 Desulfobaccales bacterium | reverse complement strand
CAATAATCTCCTCCTGCAAAGGACGAAATTGATCAAAGCCGAAATGGGTTTTAAGAATATTTAACATAGTAGTCTTGGCAGAAGTTTAACCTCTCCTACTTTCTTAAATACAATATTACTATTATTTCGCCGTTACTTGGTACGAAACTTGAGTACTTAGGTAATTTGCAGCCGCGCCGCGAAGTGGGGATAAACTTGGGCCAATTGGTCTTTCACCGGCCCGTACAGCAGGCGCCGCGCCTCCGGGTCCAGGGGCGGAGTTTGCGGAATATCCACCGGGGCTTTGAACTCGAACCCCGTCAGCCGGCGTACCTCGTCCAGGTCCACGCCGGGGTGGAGGCTCGCCAGCCTCGGCGCCTGGGGCGGCGCCAGGTCAAAGATGCACTTGGGGGTCACCAGGGAAGTGATCCGGCCGGGGCGCTGCCAGGGGGTCAACTGCGGGGTATAGCCCGGCGCGGTGACGACATCCACCCGGGAGATCAGCCCCCGGACCTCATGGGCCGTCTTGAACAGCACCACCCGCTTCACCACGTAGGCCAGGATGGCGGAGCCGGCCCCCCCGGGGAGGCGCACCTGGGGTTTTTGGTAAGCGCCGATGGCCATCAGGTTGATATTGCCTTGCCCGTCGATCTGGGCGCCGCTCAGGTAAAAGACGTCCAGCCGCCCCGCCTGGGCCAGGTCAAAGAATTCCCGCCACTCCCCCGCAAAGGGCCAATCGCGGCTCCCCGCCACGAAGACCTCCGCCCGGGGCGCATGGGTGAGCCGCGCCAGCCATAAAGCCGCGGCCGGCATGGGCGACAGCGTGCCGCAGGCGGCCCAATCGCCGTCCTTGACGTGGCGGGCCAGGGCCCCGATCATCACCTCTTCACCGAGGGATAGAGGCTGCATGGGATCGTTTTTGGTTTTTCGTTTTTGGTTTTTGGTAAATGAAAAATATATTACTCATCCGGTCTGAATCTTCTTTTAGTCTTTGGTCCTTAGCAAGCTGAGCCCACATTTTTACAGAATGGTTGCCGTGCCCAAATCGGCGAAGCCCAACGAAAAACGAAAAACCAAAAACCGTCCTTTATCCTCCCACCACCATCACCTTGGTGCCCACGCAGCTCACCATGAAGTTCTCGGGGAAGGCGGCGGCCAGCTTGGTGAGGGCCTTAAAGCCGGTGCAGTGGCCGGCCATGATGAGTTCCGGATTGAGTTCTTGCAGTCCCTGGATAGTATGCTGAATTATTTCATCGCCATGCGGAGTAAGGTGGAAGCCGCCGATGATCAGGGAGACCTGTTGCACCCCCGTGAGTTTCTGGGCGTATTTGACCATGTTGACGATGCCGGGGTGGCTGCAGCCGCCGATGACCACCAGGCCCCGGCCTTCAACCACGGCCACCAGGGCCTGTTCGTCGGGAAAGAGGTCCTGCTCCTCCTGGCCGCCGACCTTGCGCCGGAAGCCGGGCAGGGGTTTTTCATAAGCCGTGGTGGTCTCCACGGTGCCGGTGAGGAGCGCCTGGTCCAGGACCAGCTGGGGGCCCTGATTTTCATGCAGCTCGACGTTGGCGGCCACCAACCGGTCCAGCTCCAGGACCCAGGGGCCGATGCGGCCCCGGGGGGTGACCAGGATTTTGGGCAGGAACACGTCTTGATGGAGATAAACGGGCAGGGGACCGCCGGGGCGCTTAGCCAGGAATTCGAAGAGCCCGCCATAGTGGTCCGGATGGCCGTGGCTCAGCACCACCGCGTCGACTTCATCCAGCCCGTGCTCCAGGGCTTCCAGGTTGTTGAACAGGGGCAAGGGGGAGTTGGCTGCGTCCATGAGGATGCGGCTGAGCTTGCCGCCTTGATTCAGGGTGACCAGGTAAGCTAGCCCATGGGCGGCCAGCAGGGGCTTTTTCAGGCGGCCGGGCACCACCCGCTCCACGATGCCGGGACGGGACGGCTCAAACACATCGAAGAAGTTATCTACCAGGACTTCTATGGTAACGGCCTGGAGGGTGGGGATTTTCATAGGAGCCTCCTCTGGAGATCAAGAGAATATTGGCCCGGCAGGCAGGGCATTCCCCGGTGGCTCGGGGGGCCGGGGCCAGGCCGCGGATAATCCGTACGTGGCCTTTGGGGAAAAATCCGTTAAGAATAAACAAGTTTTCCTAAAATTAGCGTTCCCGCGGGTGTCTGTCAAGCAATTAGGTAAGCCGAAAAAGGAGAGCCCCAGGCCATGGGTGGGAAAACCGCCTCTCAAAAGGAGTGCTTGAGTAAGTTCTTGAGGCTATCGAAATAAAAAGGGCGCATCGAAATGCGCCCTTTTGGCTTTCTGGAGGTATTTATACCATTTTTCCTTTCAAATGATACAAACCAAATATTTAATTATCGCTATTTCTATTTCTTTAAACAGAAAACAGAAAACAGAAAACCACATTATTGCTTAGCGGTTCATCGCCCCCAGAAATTCGGCGTTGTTCTTGGTCCCCCGCAACTTTTCCAGGAGAAATTCCATGCTGTCCACCGGCGAGAGCGGCGACAGGAGCTTGCGCAGGATCCAGATGCGGTTGAGGTCCTCCGGCGGCTGCAGTAATTCTTCCTTCCGGGTGCCGGAGCGGTTGATGTCGATGGACGGAAAGATGCGCTTCTCGGTGAGCTTCCGATCCAGGTGAATCTCCATGTTGCCGGTGCCCTTGAATTCCTCGAAGATAACTTCGTCCATGCGGCTGCCGGTCTCGATGAGGGCGGTGGCGATGATGGTGAGGCTGCCCCCCTCCTCGATGTTCCGGGCGGCGCCGAAAAAGCGTTTGGGGCGCTGCAGGGCGTTGGCGTCCAACCCGCCGGAGAGGATCTTGCCGCTGGCCGGCACCACGGTGTTGTAGGCCCGGGCCAGGCGGGTGATGGAATCCAGCAGGATGACCACTTCCCGTTTGTGCTCCACCAGGCGTTTGGCCTTATCCAGGACCATCTCCGCCACCTGGATGTGACGTTGGGCCGGCTCATCGAAGGTGGAACTCACCACCTCGGCCTTGACGCTGCGCTCCATGTCCGTCACTTCCTCGGGGCGTTCATCGATGAGCAGCACGATGAGTACGACCTCGGGGTGATTGGTGGCGATACTGTTGGCCAGGTTCTGGAGGAGCATGGTCTTGCCGGTGCGGGGCGCGGCGACAATGAGACCCCGCTGTCCCATGCCGATGGGGGTCATCAGGTCCATGATGCGGGCGGAGTAGTTGTCCGGGTCCGTTTCCAGTTGTAGACGCTGATCGGGATACAGGGGCGTCAGGTTGTCAAAGAGGATCTTGTCCCGGGCCACGGCGGGGTCTTCGAAGTTGACCGTCTCGACCTTGAGGAGGGCGAAGTAGCGCTCCCCCTCTTTGGGGGGGCGAATCTGGCCGGCGATGGTGTCCCCGGTGCGCAGATTGAAGCGGCGGATTTGGGACGGCGACACATAGATGTCATCGGGCCCGGGAAGATAGTTATAATCCTGGGCCCGGAGGAAGCCGAAGCCGTCCGGCAGGATTTCCAGCACCCCGCCGCCGGAGATGACGCCGTTCTTCTCCACCTGGGCCTGGAGGATGGCAAAGATGAGGTCCTGCTTGCGCATCCCGGCCGCGCCCTCCACGCTGAGGTCCCGGGCCAGGGAAGCCAGCTCATTGATCTTCTTGTGTTTCAAATCTGATAAATTCATTGTTACCTCTTGCTCTTGCATCTCCACGCATCCAGGTGATAGCTGTTGTCAATAAAGAAGAAATTCCACGCACTATGCAAGGTCTGAGACCCTCGCCAGGTCGGCGGCTACCAGGGACCCAAGCCGTAAATCAGGATAGGAGTGCGGACAGGTTCCAACTGAAGCCAAGGGGATAAACGGGATTTTCCTTAAGTTCTTTAAAGTGTTTCGGGCCAGTAGATTTCTTTAAGGAAGGTTACCTGGGACGCTAACCTTTTTAGCCCCCGCTGTCAAGATGATTTTTTAAGTTTTCCCCAGATGTTTTCCACCTGTTGCCGGGTGCCGGCCAACTCCCCCCCGTTGTCCACCACGTAGTCGGCCCGGGCCACCTTGTCGGCCAGGGGCCATTGGGCCGCCATGATCCCCCGGATCTCGGCGTCGCTCCGGCCATCCCGGTCCCGGAGGCGCCGGAGGCGGTCGGCCTCGGGGGCCGCCACCACGATGACCCGGTCAAAGGCCCGCTCCCGGCCGGTTTCAAATAAAAGCGGCACCTCCACCAGCACCAGGTCCGCGCCGCAACGTTCCAGCTCCGCCACCCGGGCCATGATCTCCTGGACCACCAGGGGATGGATCAGGGCTTCCAGATTGCGGCGAGCTTCCGGGTCGGCAAAAACTCGCTGTGCCAGCCTGGATCGGTTCAGGGTGCCGTCCGGATTAAAAAAATCCTCGCCAAAGCGCCGGCGCAACTCGACGCAGGCCGGCGCGCCCACCGCCACCGCGTTTTTGGCCGCGGCGTCGGCGTCCAGGACCTCGGCCCCCAACTCCTTAAACATCCGGGCCACGGTGCTCTTCCCCGACCCGGCCCCCCCGGTAATGGCGATTTTTAACACAGATTGGCTCGATTTTATGTAGGGTGGGCACCGCCCGCATTCTCATTCAGGTCATTCATGGCGGGCAGTGCCCGCCCTACACCACTCCTTAAAATACAAGATTTCCTTATTTAACTCTCTTCATCTCGGTCTCATAATAACCACCAGCGGTGCCTTTAAGAATCCCATCCTCCAAGTAGAACCCCATTCTCCCCGCACCTATAAATGAAAAGCGTTTTTTCCCATTATCATCCATGATATCAGACTCAAATAAACGCCAGCCCGCCTTGCCACGGCCAAAGGGGCTTTCTCCCCAACCATAAAGAATCTTTATTTTGTTAGCGGACACTTCATAGACTATAAGTTTTACCCGGCGTGTTTCTTGCCCAAAAGAAAGGTAGGTGAATTGCCCTATTTGACCTACATACTTCCATACCCCCTCCCATTCTCCCGAAAAATCGGCAACTTCTTTGGGGACAGAAGGGTTAGGCTTAACAATCTGGATATTCTTAAATTTCTCCGGAATAGGTGGTATAGCCGGTAATTCCGCAGCAATTGCCAAGAGGCAAGCCAGCATCCAACTTGTTACAATTACCCCAGCAACAACCATCTTCTTCATTTCATTATCCCGCCCAATTAATAAATAGATTTTTGCTTATTGCAGAAAACATTAATGGATTCAGGTTAATGTATCTTCTCTAAAAAATCCACTACCACCCGAAAATCCTCCGGCAGTGGCGCTTCCCAGGCCAGTTTTTCCCCGGTGCGGGGGTGGGTGATCCCCAGGCGCCAGGCGTGCAATAACTGGCGGTGCACCAGGGGTTTGAGGCCCTGGAGTTTGGGGTGGCCTGCCAGGCGGCTGACGCCGCCGCCGTAGGTGGCGTCCCCCAGGACCGGGTGGCCCTCGGACGCCAGGTGCACCCGCAGTTGATGGGTGCGCCCCGTCTGGGGGGAGAGCTCCACCAGGGTCAGGGGGCCGGGAAATTCTTTTAAGACCCGCCAGAAGGTGAGGGCGCGCTTCCCCCGTCTGGCATGGACGCTCATCTTCTGGCGCGCCGTGGGGTGGCGGCCCACCTCCCGGTCGATCTCGCCTTCGGCCTCCGGCAGGCGCCCCCACACCAGGGCCTGGTATTGCTTGGTGATGGCGTGGGTCTGGAATTGGGCCACCAGCGCGGCGTGGGCCAGGGCGGTCTTGGCCGCCACGATGAGGCCGCTGGTGTCCTTGTCCAGGCGGTGCACCAGGCCGGGGCGGCTGACCTCCCCGATATCCTGAAGCTCCGGACAGTGGTGCACCAGGGCGTTGAGCAGGGTGCCTTGGCGATGCCCGGCGCCGGGGTGGACCACCAGATGCGGGGGCTTGTTCACCACCAGGAGGTCATCATCTTCAAAGATGATCTCCAGGGGCAGGGCTTCGGGGGCCAGGTGGGTGGGCGCCGGCGGCGGCACGTTGACCGCCACCGCGTCGCCGGGCCGCACCCGATAGGAGGCCGGCCGCGGCGCGCCGTTGACCAGCACCCGCCCGGACTTGAGGAGTTTTTGTAAGCGGGCCCGGGACCACCCCAATTGCCCCGTGAGGAATTGGTCCAGGCGGGAACCGGCCTGCTCCGGCTCCACCTTCCGTCTTACCGTTTCAAGGCCGCGGGTGTCGGTTTGCAAGAATCAGCACACGATGTATCGGAGGGTTAATCGTCCCATGTATAAAGGGGTCCTGAAAAATCCCGAAGTTATCCTTATTCCCAAATGATAGAGACGGTTCGAGAACCACCCTTGCCCCCCTCTCCCTAACCCCCTCCCGCCAGGGGAGGGGAAAAAGAGACAACCCCTTTAAGGCAAAGGTTTCTTTTCCTGAAAGCTAAAAGCTAAAAGCTAAAAGCTAACTGCTAACTGCTAACTGCTGACAGCTCATAAATCATACCTTCCGGATGGCGCCGCCGCCGTTTTTGATTTCGCTGAAGATCATGCGCCCCGCGGTGGTCTGCAAGACGCTGGTCACGGCCACTTCAACTTCCCGGCCGATGAAACGCCGGGCATTTTCGATCACCACCATGGTGCCGTCATCGAGATAAGCAATCCCCTGTCCCTGGGATTTACCCTCCCGGAGAATTTGGACGTGCAGGGTCTCGCCGGGCAGGACCGCGGGCTTCATAGCGTTGGCCAACTGGTTGATATTCAGGACTTCGATCCCCTGGAGTTCGGCCACCTTGTGCAGATTGAAGTCATTGGTCATGATCTTGGCCCGCAGTTTTGCCGCCAGGGCCACCAGCTTGGAATCCACCCCCGCGGCCTGGGGGATGTCGTCTTCAATGAATTCCACTCGCCGGGGGTTCTGCTGCTGGAGCCTTTTCAAGATGTCCAGGCCCCGGCGGCCGCGGGTCCGCCGGAGGTCGTCGGAGGAATCGGCGATATACTGCAACTCTTCCAGGACAAATTTAGGGACGACGAAGGTGCCTTCCACGAAACCCGTCTCGGAGATATCCGCAATGCGGCCGTCGATGATGACGCTGGTATCCAGGATTTTCAAGGCCAGACGCTGGGGTTTGCCGGCGGGTTCCAAGAAGTAGGGGGTGCTGACCTCAGACATTTTTTTGCCCCCCAGCACCAGGCCGATATAACCGAAAATTGCCGAAAAAAAGATATATAAAGGAATTTGCAGGTTAGGCAGTTCCAGGTATTTGTCAAAGGGGTAGCTGGCCAGCTTACCGATCCCCAAGCCGATCAACAGGCCCAGGGTGCTGCCCACAATGGTTTTGAGGGGGATGCGCTTGATGAGCTGCTCCAGAGCCAGGGTCAACAAAGCCACCGCCAAGCCGGCGGCCGCCCCCGCATAACCGGCCCACCAAAATTTGTCGAGAAAGGGGATTTGGTCGCCGATCAGATAGCCGCTCACCGCGCAAATTATCCCCAGGATGGCCATGGTGACCATCTTTGATATCACGGAATTATCACCTCCTTTCGCAGGAAAAATACACGGTGGGATAAAAGACCTGAAACGGCTCGTCGTTGGGGAGGTCGCCGCCGATGTCGGTCAGAAGACAGTTTTCGGCCCTCCTTACCGCTATGCAAATTGGTACTTTAAAGGGTGTGGCGGTTCACGTCCATTCTAGTTCAGAGGCTGGGAAGGATGCATTATTCGATGGTGATTTCTAATAAAGCCAGGAGTTGTGCCTCTATCTCGTCTTCGTCGGCGTTGTTTACCAGGGAAAGTTCTTTAACCAGGAGGTTCTTGGCGGTATCCAACATCTTCCGCTCCCCGAAGGAGAGGTCTTTTTCGACTTTGAGGAGGGTCAAATCCCGCAGGACTTCCGCCACCCGGAAAGGGGAACCGGTTTTGATCTTATCCATGTAGTCCCGGTAACGGCGATTCCAGGTTTGATTGTTGAGGCGGGAGGGCCGGTGCCGCAGGATTTCGTAAACTTCGGTGACCGCCTGAAGATCGATCATGTCTCTGAGCCCGATGTTCCGAGCATTGCCGGTTGGTATCATAATGATCATGTCGCTATCCAGGAGGCGCATAATATAGAATTTTTGTTGATTTCCCGAGACGGCGCGTTCCTGGACGGATTCGATCACCCCAACCCCGTGGGCCGGGTAAACGGCCAGCTGGCCAATTTGGAACATTTGTGCCACCTCCTTGCCAGCTAAAAGTTTATCACAAAGTTGCATTAAAAGCAAACGCCGGAGGGTCCTGACTCAGCGGGAAAACCGAAACAGAAGAATATCGCCATCTTGCACGACATAATCCCGGCCTTCCACCTTCAGCAGGCCGGTTTCCTTGACCCGGGCGGGGGTCCCCAACCGTTCCAGATCGGCGAAGCGCATGACCTCAGCCCGGATGAAGCCTTTTTCCATGTCGGAATGCACCCGGCCCGCGGCCTGGGGGGCCGGGGTGCCCGCGGGCACGTGCCAGGCCCGCACCTCGGGGCCCACGATGGTGTAAAAAGTCACCAGTCCCAAGAGCCGGGAGGACTCCTTCACCAGGCGGACAATGCCGGTTTCCGTCAGACCCAGGCCGGCCAAAAATTCCCGGCGCTCCTCGGGAGCAAAGGCCTGGAGTTCCGCCTCCAGGTCTCCCAGGATGGGCACCACCGGCCACCGGCGGGCCGCGGCCAGGTCCTTCAGGGCCGCATAGTGGAGGCCGCCGTGGAGTTCCGCCTCACTCAGGTTGGCCACGAATAAGCAGGGCTTCAGGGTGAGGAGGGGCGTATCCCGCAGGTGTTCCAGTTCCACGGGGCTCAATTTCAGGTCCCGGGCC
>JBAVUP010000207.1:0-31311 GCA_049696835.1 Desulfobaccales bacterium | reverse complement strand
GAGCGCACCGCCCCTACGAAAACCTCCCAAAAAAGAGGAAATATTTTTGTAAGATATGTCTGGGACGCAACGCTAGTTTGAAGGTGAAATATGGTTTTTAAGCATCTAAGGCCGGTATGGGGTGATCAGGCGGACCGGTCCCGCCCTGGGGACATTCTTCATTTATTTTCAAGGATTTCCCCAACTCATCCGAATAGGGTTGCAAGCTATTTCATCCCGCCTCATGGGACATCCAATGGGGATCAGGCGCCAGGGAACCATGCGAGGCCGGACATGACCAACCAGGCAGGGCCCACCATCCTGTTGGTGGATGATGACCCCTTGATTCGGGGGCTGGGCCGGGAACTGCTGGAAAACCTGGGATATCGGGTGGAGACCGCGGCAGACGGCGCCGAAGCCCTGAAGAAGTATCAACAGATGGGGGGGGCGGATCTGGTGGTCATGGACTACTATATGCCGGGCCTGAAAGGCGGCCAGGTGCTCCGGGAATTCAAGACCCTGGATAGGCGCGCCCGGGTGTTGGTGGCCTCGGGTTTTATTTCTTCCCAGGAGGCGGCCCGGCTCAAGGAGCAGGGGGCCCTGGGCCTGATCCAAAAACCGTATCGCCTGACTGAGCTGGCACGCCGGATTCGAGCCGCGCTGGCGGCGCGGCCGGGGTCTTAGCGGCCACGGCCTGGGGCTGCCGGTCAAACCGCAGGAGCACCGCGCCCACCCGGGTGAAGCAGGCTTCCTCCCGCCAGTCGGGGCCCAGGAGGTCGGCGGCAAACTGGCGCAGAAATTTCAGGTCCGGGATATGGGAGGCGACCAGCCAGAGCCGCTGGGGCGGCCCGCCGGCAGCCGCCGCCAGGGTCAGTCCCTTTTCCACGCACGACCGGCCCCAACAGATGCCGGTGGCCGGTCCGTGATAATAGTACTTGAAGGGCGCTACCGCGAAATAATAGACATAGACCAGGTCATGGGGCTGGAGGTGCTTTTCCAGGTAGCTCACCAGGGGCTGGATCTCTTCCCGGTTGTTAAGGGGATAGAGATTTTCCCGGAGGTTGGCCAGGGGATGGAGGGCCACCAGGAGCACCCCGGTCAGGGCCAGGGCCAGCCAGCGTTGGCGCCGGCGCCAGAGCCAGGCGAAGACGGCCCAGGCTCCGGCCGCCACGATCAGGTACAGGACCGGGGCGCTGAAGAGCATCAGGCGGTTGCCGCCGTAGTGGGCCATGAAGGGATAGCGGTGCAGGCAGGCGGCCCCAAAGGCCAGCAGCAGCGGACCCCCCAGATACAGTAAGACCCGGGCCTGGCCCCGGCGCACCATCACGACCAGGCCCACCGCCAGCAGGAGCGGCCCCCAGAACACCCCCCACTCCCCCAGAAAATACCAGAAGTAGCGGTAGAGCGCCGGTCCCAGCCACTGGAAAAACGGCACCAGGCCCGAGAGATTCGGGAAGTCCTGGCCCCAGTACTCCACCAGCTCGGGGTCCATCTCCCGCCGGATAAACAGGAAAAAATAGGTGGCAAAGGCCAGGACCCATAAGATCCCCACGCAGGCCAGCCGGCGGCGCCGGGCCGGGGGCAGGGTAAACCACAAGACCGCCCCGACCACCGGCAGAGTAAACACCAGGGCGTGGGAGAAGCCCAGGCCCACCACTCCGGCCAGGGCCAGGGCCAGCCAGCCCCGCCGGCCCTGACGGGCCAAGAGGCGTTCCGCCAGCCACAACATGAGGACGGCAAAGCAGGCGTCCCCGCTGTACTGCTTCAACTCCTTGGAATAATAGACCATGATCGGGGAGAAGGCCACCGCCGCCAGGGCGACGAGCGCCGCGGGCACTTCCACCAGAGTGCGGCTGAGGCGCCAGATGAGGAAGAGGGTGCCGAGGCCGAAGAGACAGGAAAGCCCCCGGAGCACCGCTTCGCTGTGGCCCCAGAGGTGCACCGCGGCCCAGACGGTGAGGAGGTAGAGGGGCGGGGTGGACTGGCCCGCGGCCAGGGCGGCGGCGGCGGTGGGCCGCATGGCCGCCAGGGCCACCCAGGCCTCATCGGTCCAGAGGTCCCGGCCCCCCAGGTCATAGAGGCGGAAACAGACCGCCAGCCCGCCGATCAGGGCCACGGCCAGAACGGTGAGGTACGGCCGCAATACCCCGGTCGGCCCCGTTATGGACCTGCCTGACTTTGCCATACGCCGGCTACGGGTAACCTCTCCCTGCTGCTGGTCCGGTTCGCCTCTCCCCCAAATTTCCGGAAAAATACCTGGTGCCGGAGAACCTATTGAAATATATTTATTTTAGCACTATCGCTTCCCGGCCATCAAGGGGAAAGAGGGCGACGGAACGGCCGGGGCGAGACGTGGCGTTTTTCTCTCAGGTTAGCGCGGGCGGAGCGGGCGCTTCCGGCCCCTTCACCCTTCAGGCAGCACCGGCCCACCCGTGAGGAGAAACAGCTTGACAGGCATGAATTTTACCTGGCCGCCGCCGGTTAAGCCCGGGGAGGTGGTGGCGGTGGCGGCTCCGGCCAGCCACGTGAGCCGGCCCGCCTGGCGGGCGGGGGTGCGCATCCTCAAGGATTGGGGTTTTACCGTGCGCGGCGGCCCCGAGGTCTTCCGGCCCCGGGCCTGGGGGGCGGCCACGGACCGGCTCATCGCCCGACGCTTTGCCGAGATCTGGCTGGACCCGGAGGTCAAGGCCATCGTGGGGGTACGGGGCGGCTACGGCTCCCTGAAGCTGTTGCCCTACCTGGATCTGGATGCCCTGGGCAAGGACCCCAAACGGCTGGTGGGGTTCAGCGACCTCACCAATCTCCTCTGGGATTTGCACCGGCGCCTGCAGCTGGTGACCTTCCACGGCCCCACCGTGGCCCATCTGCCCGAGCTGACGCCGGCGGCCCGGGAAAATTTTTTGGCGTGGCTCACGGCCCCGGGACCCCAAAACCTCGCGTACGAAGGCCTCACGGTGCTCCACCCGGGGGTGGCTACGGGTCCCCTGGCCGGCGGCAATCTCACTACCCTGTGCCACCTGGTGGGCACCCCCTACGCCCCCCAGATGCGGGGCTACCTGCTGTTCCTGGAGGACCACAACGAAGCCCTGTACCGGGTGGACCGCATGCTCCATCACCTGCTCCTGGCCGGGGTCCTGGACGGCGTTTTGGGAGTGATTTTCGGGAGCTTCACGAACTGCGGCTCCCGGGAGGGCCTCCTGGAGGTCGCCACCACGGCCCTGGCGCCCCTGAACGTGCCGGTCCTGGCGGACCTGCCGGTGGGCCATCAGCCGGACAACCACACCCTGCCCCTCGGGGCCCGGGCTCTGCTCAACGCCGACGCCGCCTCCCTGACCCTGCTCGAATCCGCCCGCCACGCCTGACTCGGTTAAACCTCACTTTAACGGTTTGCCGCGCTTGGGGAAAAAAATGGCAGGCCGCCCCCATTGACAAGCGCGTTTGGCACCTTATGTTTTTTGTAAACCTTACTCTTTGAGGAGGAGTTATGGCTGGCAAGGTCTATACCTGTAAAACCTGTGGCGCGGTGGCGGAAGAGCCGGGCCATTTGTGCAGTCCGATTACGGAAACCGCCACCTGTGCTTATTGCGGCAAAAATGTGCCCCACACCAAACATTACTGCAAGGGCAAGATGGAAGACCTGAAGTATGTGTGCGAGGGGTGCGGGCGGCTGGCGCCTTCGGCGGATTTGCTCTGCAAGCCCACCAAGGTGCCTACGCCCTAAAGGCAGGGGGCTGGCAAGGTCGGCCACCGGCGTCCGACTCCCCCCTCATGGCCGGGAGGAGGCCGGTTGCGGCTGCCGGACCGGAGGAGGCCGGATTGAGGCCATAAAACTTACTTATAACCACATCTCCATACCCACCAGGGGTTGAGAATCTCTCCGTTCTCAGCCCCTGATTCTTTTAGGTGAGGTAGGAATGGAGGCCGCTGAGGAGGAAGCTGACCCCGAAGTAGGTGAACAATACCGCCATGAACCCCAGCACCGCCAGCCAGGCGATGCGGCGGCCATGCCAGCCTTTCACGAGCCGGGCGTGGAGCAGGGCGGCGTAAATGAACCAGGTGATTAACGACCAGGTTTCTTTGGGGTCCCAGCTCCAGTAGCGGCCCCAGGCGGTTTCGGCCCACACCGCCCCGGTAAAGATGCCCAGGGTCAGGAGCAGAAACCCGAGGATGGTGGCCCGGTAGATGAGACTGTCCAGGAGGGGCAGGGGGGGCAGGGAAGGGCGGGGCCGCCGCTCCTGCAGGAGATAGAGAATGGCGGTCCCGCAGGCCAGGGCAAAGGCGGCGTAGCCCAGAAAGGCGGTCACCACGTGGACGAGGAGCCAGTTGCTCTTTAAGGCCGGCATCAACGGTTTGATGCGGCTGTCCACTCCGCCCAGGGAGGCGTAGGCCAGCAGCAGGGTGGCCAGGGTCGCCACCAAGGCCCCCAGATATCCCTTGAAGTAGCGGCGGAAGGCCACCAGACCCAGGATGGGCAGGCACCAGGCGAAAAAGATCAGGGATTCATAGAAATTGGACAGCGGCGCCTGCAGGAGGATGAGCCGCAGTTGGTCGGCAAGCGCGGCGGGCGGCATATGGCCCAAGGCCAGGTGATAGGACTCCGACCAGCGCCCCAGGAGGGCGGCGGTGTGGATTCCCACCCCCAGCCACAGGAGGAGGAGGGCCGCGGCCTGAATCCGGGGAGACGACCACAACTCCGCCATTAAAAAGCAGATGGCCACCAGTAAATAGATCAACATGACGACGCCGAAGAGCTGGCTGATCATGACGCAGTTCCTCGCTGCAACTCCCTCAGGAGCCGTTCCCGGCGGGCGGCGAATTCCTCCCGGTGGCGGGGGCTGGCTCCCAGCAGGCGTCCCTGCCATTTCCCCTGGGCGGTTTTCTCCAACACCACGGCCCAGCGTTGGGCCGGCCGGAAGAAGGCCAGGTAGAAGCCGGGCAAAAACAGGAGAAAGCCGGCATATACCCACCAGACGCCGGGATCATATTTCACCTGCAATACGGAGTAATAGGCAAAGGGAATGGACGCCGCGGTGACGCGATAGGGGCCGGGTTGCTCACCCAACTCGGGATGGTCCTTAAGAACCCAAAAGGCCACGGGATGGCCGCCGTGACTGAAACCCAGGAGTACGGCGGGCCCATACCCCTGGAAGTTGCCGTCCACCCGCATCGGGATGAGGCGGCCCTGGCCGTCGGGGAGATCCACGACTTGGCGAAAACGCGCCTCGATGGTCTGGCTGCGATCCCCTTGTTGCACTTGGAGGCGGATGGGGCCCGTGGCTTGGCTGCCATAGGAGGACTGATAGAAGGTGTAACCGCCGAACGTCACCGGCTCATTGACCCGGCAGGTGGCGCGGGAGACCTCCCGGCCATCTTTGAGAAAGGTCAGGTCCGAGCGGAATTCCTTGGGGGTGCCGCCCCGTTCGTAATACGTCACCCGGAATTTATCCAGGCGCACCTGGAAGTGCAGGGGCCGTACCGTCTGGGGCCCCACCTGGAAGTCGCCGGCCACCGCCCCCTGGTCCAGGGGCAGTTGGCCCTCCACCCCCCAGAATTTGCCGATGAGCCCGCCGGCCAGGATCAAGAGGAGGGCCAGATGGATCAGGTAGGGACCCAACGGGCGGAGGCGACCCTGCTCCGCGCAGTAGATTTCCTTATCCGGGAGCTTCTCCTGCCGGTAGCGACCTAACTCCCGGCTCAGGACGGCCGTGATCAGCGAGTGGGGATCGATGGCGGCGGGCCAGGTGACCCGACCCCGCTCCGGTAGGGTCAGGGCCGTCTCCCCGGAGAGCGGGTTTAAAGCGCGTCTCACGGCGCCGGGCAGGCGGTGCACCAGACAGGCCAGGATATTCAGGACCAGGAGGCTGATAGGCACCAGAAACCAGGGGCTGAAGAAGACCTTGGTGAAACCGCCCTGCCAGAGCAGTTCTCCCCAAACCTCACCGAAATGGCTGAGGTACCGGGCCTGGGGCTGGTTCTGAGGCACCACGGTGCCGATAACCGCCACCCCGGCCAGGATCAGCAAGAGAAAAACCGTCAGGCGGATGGAGGTTAACGTCCCCCACAGCCATGACGCGGGTTTGGGTTGGATATGCGAAACAGACATGGATTTGCCGGCATCGGCGGCCTTTCGACTGCGCGGTCAAAAGACCGGGCGCCGCTGGTCATACACGGAGGTGTGAGGATGACCCGGGAATGGCCGGAATAAAGACTCAATCTTCTTCCAGGTCTTCTTCTTCACTCAGATGTTCTTCGTATTCTTCTTCGGTGAATAATTCGTCGAATTCCTGACCGGAAGTCATTTCCACCTTCACTATCCACCCTTCCGCCAGGGGATCTTCATTAATGATTTCCGGTACCTCGGCGGCCTCGTAATTGACTTCGATAACCTCTCCGGAAATCGGGGCCTTCAGTTCCCGGCGGCCGTTTTTGGCTTCTATCATGCTGAAAGGTTCGTCTTTGACGAACTCCTCGCCTTCCTCGGGCAGTCGCACACTGTAGATTTCCCCCAATTTCTCCTGGAGGTAATCCGTCAGGCCGATGGTAGCCTGCGTGTCGTCATCCATCCGGACCCAGACATGATCCCGACTGAAACGCATTTCAGCGATGGTACTCACCCCACTCCTTGAAATAGTCCGCCCCGCAAAGGACAGACGCTGGGGAAATATAATAACCCCAAAAAAGTTTGGCAAGGGTTTTTTGCATCATCTCCTTATCTCAGTGTTTATTACGGCATTTTTGTAACCCCTCTGTTTGGCTGCGGCGTGCTGGCTTTTTAGCTTGACAAGCCTGGGGCCAGTGATTAGTTTACTCTAAATTTCACAATCCCCCAGCGGAATAGCCGAACGGAGGCTGGCTATATGAAAAAAGTGCAAAAAATTCTTTTCCCCATTGATTTTGCTGCGAACTTTGAGACCATGCTGCCCTGGGTCTCGACCTTTGCGGATAAGTTCGGCGCCACCGTATATGTGGTGTTTGTGACGCAGGATCTGTCGAATTTCTCCACCTTTTATGTGCCCCACGGCAACATCCAGAGTTTCCAGCAAGAGGCCTTGGACTCGGCCAGAAAAAGAATGGCGGCGGCGAAGCAGGAATTCTTCAGCACATTTCCCAAGCTGGAAACCCGCGTGGAACTGGGGTCTCCCGCGGAAAAGATCCTGGAGTTGGCCAAAAAAGAGAAAATCGATTTGATCATCATGGGCGTCCATGGCCGCAAGGGGCTGGAACGGGCGATCTTCGGCAGCGTGGCCGACAAGGTGGTGCAAAGCGCCCCCTGCCCGGTGATGACCATCCATCCGTAAGGCCCATCTGACTCCCGGCTAAGGTTAGGCAACCCCTCCGGCTCTGCCGGGGGGGTTGTTGCGTTTAGCCTCGCCGCCTGGGTGATTTTGTCTGCCGTAATCAGCGGCCTTGCTGGCTAGAATCCATTTTAAAAACTGTCTCAAGGGGACGGAACCTTTCTCCACCAGGACAAGGTTGAGAGCGGAGATTTTAAGTCCCCCTTTGAAAAAGGGGGATTTATGGGGATTTCAGGAGGTTATATAAATCTCCCCCTGCCCCCCTTTTCCAAACGGGGGTGATTATTTCCCATCTCAAGTCCTTTGGTTGGTTCAATATGAAGTGGAGATCGGTTTTGAAATGGCTTGTAGTGTTATGCCTCATAAATACCTTTCAGAAATCCAGGACCCTTAAACTCCCCCTCCCCCGAACCCCCTCCCGCCAGGAGAGGAGGCTTTCATCCCCGAATAATTTTTGAATGTATATGTGCAACGCTACATTACTCCCGGATGAATTTTAACTCCCGCAGCTTTTGGATCAGTGCTTCCTGCTTGAAGATGCCTTCGTGGCGATAGACTTCCTTGCCGGAGGTGTCCAGGAACACCTGGGTGGGCACGATGGCCACCTTATACCGGCGAAATATGGGCTCGGCTTCATCGATATAGAGTTTGGTCACCACGAACTGACCGGGAAATTTATCCTTGACGGCCAGGATGACCCACTCCGACGCCCGGCAGACGGGACAGAGTTTCCGGTCGAACTCCAGCATCACCGGCAGGATTTTGGGATGCTCCGGGGTTTGGGCCGGCACCGGCAGCGCGGGCCCCAGCCAGATTAAGCCTACCAGCAGAAAGATCAGCAGGCCACTGCGACCCGGTTTCATGGGGTCACTCCTGGCAATTTTTCCCGGCTCTCCCGGTCCGTTGGCGGAATCAGCAGAATCGGGCAGGGGGCGAACCGGGAGATGTTGTGGGCGACGCTGCCCAAATAGATTTCTGCAATGAAGCCTTTGCCCTGGGTCCCCAGGACGATCATGGAAATATCCGCGGTTCGCAGGACCTCCAGGATCACCGCGATGGGATGGCCTTGAGACAGCCGGGTTTTAACCTCAGGGACGCCCGCGGCTTCCAGGCGGCCCTGGAGGACATCCAGGAAATTCCGGGCCACTGCGGTGGCTTCGGCGGTGGCCGGGGGCTCGGCCGTCCCCGGCAGGGTCTGCAAGGCATGCAACAGGGTAACCCGGGAAACTCCCCGGGGCACCAACAGCTCCAGGTAGCACAGGGCCTCCGCGGCGGTCTGGGAAAAATCCGTGGGGAACAACAGGTGCTCCAGGAGTTCGGTGCAGCGCCAGAGGCAGCTGGGCGGTCGGTCGTCCTCCACCCGGACCGGCAGCACCAAAAGGGGGAACTGGCTGTTGTGCAGCACCGCGGCGGCAAAGGCGCCCAGCACGCCTTCCCGCCACCGGGAGCGGCCGTGGGAGCCGATGAGGATCAGGGAGGCGTCGTATTTACGGGCCACTTCATTCAGGGAGAACCCGGGCAGGCCGCTGGGGGTCTCGACGATGACCTCAAGCCCCAGGTCGGCCAGCACCCGCCGCTGGGCGGCCAGGCGCGCCGCGGCTTCGGCAGGCAGAGCCTCGCCGGGGGCCCCCGAGAGATTCGGAGTGAGCACGTGGGTCAGGATCACCCGGGAGCACCCCAGTTCCTGGAGTTCGCCCCCGCAGGCGACGGCCTCGTCCCAGGCCGACGTCAGGTCGGTGGCCATCACCACCCGGTCAAAGAGGGGTCGGATCATGCTGGCGGTTTATCTCCCCTAAACGCCTTGCTGCTCATTTAGTATAACAGCCTCCGGGAAAAAGCAATGGCGGGCCGGGGGAGGGCGGAGATATTCTTCGGCATGATCTTCCGGATTTTCTCACGTATTTTCCCCTCTCCCCCTTGGGGGACAGGGAATTTTGTGGGATTCTTAACCTGCCCTGGCCATCACCATGTTAGGCGATGGTTAATTTATAGAGAGAATTCAGTAAGCTTTCGCCGGATTTCTGCAATTTCCTTGTCTAAAGCCACTGGGTCAGGATCGGTCCAGACGCAGGCGCACATATTTCCATGTATTTTTTTCCCCCAACCGGTATTATAAGAAAGGTCTGGGGAGTGACACGAAGAATTGCGCACTTTCAGTAACTTGAGACTCCGGTCAGCCTGCCGCCGGAAAAAAGCCTCGTGGGGGAAAGGGGCGTTGAGGGAAATTTGTTGAACCACCGCGGTTGGCTGGAGCGGCTCTGCCGCCGCATCGTGGCCGAGAGCCGGGACGCCATTATCTTTGCGGATAAGGACGGCCGCGTCCGCCTGTGGAATGCCGGGGCCGAGGCCATGTTCGGCTACCGCGCCGCCGAGATGGAGGGGCGGAACCTTGACCTGATCATCCCCGAGGCGCTTCGGGACCGGCATAACGAGGGCTACCGCCGGGTAATGGCGGCCGGGAAAAGCAAGTACGCCACGGAACTCCTGGCGGTGCCGGGGCTGAGAAAAGACGGGACCCGCATCTCGTTGGAGTTCACCATCACCCTGATCCAAGACGACCGCGGTGAAGTCCTGGGGGCCGCGGCCATTATCCGGGACGTCACGGCCCGCTGGCAGCGGGAGCAGGAGACGAAAAAGCGCCTGGCGGAGTTGGAAGGGCGGGGGAAGGGTTTGTCATGAGCACTCCCCGGATATCACTATGTACGAGTTCTCCATGATGGGTGGATGAGGAAGATACCATGGCCAAAGAACACATTCTGGTAGTGGAGGATGAGGACGACATCCTGGAGCTCTTGCGGTACAACCTGGCCAAGGAGGGGTTCCGGGTGACCGGGGTGGTCTCCGGAGAGGAGGCCCTGCGTACCGCCCGTTCCCAGCCCCCGGACCTTATCGTCCTGGACCTGATGCTCCCGGGGATGGACGGCTTGACGGTGTGCCGGGAGCTTAAACAGGACGCCAAGACTCGGGAGACTCCCATCATCATGCTCACCGCCAAGGGGGAGGAGGCGGACATCGTGGCGGGCCTGGAGTTGGGCGCCGACGACTACGTCACCAAGCCCTTCAGCCCCCGGGTGCTGCTGGCCCGGCTCCGGGCGGTGCTGCGCCGCCATGTGCTGCCGCCGGCGGCGGCAGCCGACGCCCTGGTCCTCCATGACCTGACCATCCACCCCGGCCGCCACGAGGTCCTGGTCCAGGGCCAGCCCGTGGACCTGACGGTCACGGAGTTCCGCCTGCTGCACTTTCTGGCCCGGCGTCCCGGTTGGGTGTTCACCCGGGCCCAGATCGTCCAGGGGGTCCAGGGCGAGGACTATGCCGTCACCGACCGGGCCGTGGACGTCCAGATCGTGGGTCTCAGGAAAAAACTGGGCGCCGCCGGGGCCTACATCGAAACGGTGCGGGGCGTGGGCTACCGCTTCAAGGAGTAAACATGCGGCGCCGACGCCTGGTGGCTCAACTCTTTCCCTCCTACCTGGTGATCGTGCTCCTGGCCCTGCTGGCGGTGACCTGGTATGTGGGCCGGACCTGGCGCCAGTCTTTCCTGACGCAGACCGCCACGGACTTAAAAGTCCGGGCCGATTTGGTGAAACCCCAGTTTCAGGGGCTGCTCAATCCCCTGCAGGCCGGCGCCGTGGACCGCCTCTGCAAAGAGTTGGGACAACTCAGCGCCACCCGGCTGACCCTGATCCTGCCCTCCGGCCTGGTCGTGGGAGATTCCCATAACGACCCGGCCAAGATGGACAATCACGGCGACCGCCCGGAGATCCAACAGGCCCTCACCGGCCGGATCGGCATCTCCACCCGGCACAGCTACACGGAAGAAACCCCCATGATGTATGTGGCGGCGCCGATCATGGCCCAGGGCCGGGTAACGGCCGTGGTGCGGGCCTCATTGCCCGTGGCCTTCATCGGCCGAACCTTGAACGGCATGTACTTCAAGCTCGCTTTGGGGGGTATGGGGGCCGCCCTCCTGGCGGCGCTGCTCAGCCTGGTGATGGCCCGCCGCCTCAGCCGCCCTCTCGAAGAAATGAAGCAGGCGGCCCAGCGTTTCGCCGAGGGGGATTTACGGGTCAAGGTGCCGGTGCCCCCGTCCGATGAGCTGGCCAGCCTGGCCGAGGCCATGAACGCCATGGCGGAGCAGTTGGACCGGCGCATCCGCACCATCATTCGCCAGCGCCAGGAGCAGGAAGCGGTGCTGGCCAGCATGGTGGAGGGCGTATTGGCCGTGGACCAGCAGGAACGCCTCATTACCCTGAACCAGGCGGGGGCCAGGCTGCTGGGGGTGGACCCGGAGGCCGCCCGGCAGCGCCCCATCACCGAGGTGGTGCGGAACCCTGATCTCCAGGATTTCGTGGACAAGGCCCTGGCCAGTCCCCGGCAGGTGGAGGGGGAGATCATCCTGCGGGATACGACCCCGGAGCGCCTGCTCCAACTCCGGGGCACGGTCCTCCGGGACCTTCAGGGGCAGGCCTTCGGGGCGCTGATCGTCCTCAACGACGTGACCCGCTTGCGGCGGTTGGAGAAGGCCCGGCGGGATTTTGTGGCCAACGTCTCCCATGAGCTCAAGACCCCCATCACCTCCATCAAGGGCTTTGTGGAGACCTTGCTGGACGGGGCCATGCAGGAACCGGAGCAAGCCTTGAACTTCTTGCAGATCATCGCCAGGCACGCCGACCGCTTAAACGAGATCATCGACGACCTCCTGAGCCTGTCCCGGATCGAGCAGGATTCGGAGCAAGGCAAGATCGCCCTGGCCTCCGGCCTTCTTAAAGAGGTCCTCGGCAACGCCATCCAGATCTGCCGGGAACGGGCTCAGGCCAAGGATATCGAAATCGAGCTGGCCTGCGCCGATGACCTGGCGGCCCAGATCAATGCGCCGCTCCTGGAGCAGGCCGTAGTGAATCTCATCGATAATGCCGTCAAATACAGCCCGGCGGGGAAGCCCGTGCAGGTGGAGGCCCACCAGGAAACCGGTGAAGTGGTGATCCAGGTGCGGGACCAGGGTCCCGGCATCGCCCCGGAACACTTTCCCCGGCTCTTCGAACGCTTCTACCGGGTGGACGCCGGCCGCAGCCGCAAGGTGGGGGGCACCGGCCTGGGGCTGGCCATCGTCAAACACATCGCCCAGGCCCACGGCGGCTACGTGACCCTCCAGAGCGCCCCCGGAAAGGGCAGCACGTTCTTGATCCACCTGCCGCACTATTAACCGGGGTGGGGAGGCGACCCTGAGGGGCGGGGAATTCCCCGCATGCAACCCGCCTCACACCACCCGGTTACAGACCTGCCATACGTAATTCTCGCGCACTTCTCATCAACCGCTCACCGTTTACTCATTATCCAGGGATACAGTAACAAGGTAATTGAGGTTACGAATCCTATCAGGTTCCGTCTGGGAGGATTTTCCCGATCCTTGCCTAATCCTCATGGGAATCTAACCATTGCCTAACAAACTTGCCGTATCAATAAACATTCAAGGGAGAGCAGTTATGAAAAAATTGGCATGGGTGGCAGCAGTAGCAGTGGGCCTCATGGCCGCAGTTGGTTTGGCGCAGGCCGAAAATTTGACGATCAACGCGGCCGGCGCAACTTTCCCTTACCCCATTTATTCCCAATGGGCCCACAAGTATAACTCCCTCACCGGGCTCAAGCTCAATTACCAGTCCATCGGCTCCGGCGGCGGCATCGCCCAAATTAAGGCCAAGACCGTGGATTACGGGGCCTCGGATGCGCCCCTGAAAGCCGACGTGCTGAAGGAGAGCGGTTTGGTGCAGTTCCCCATGGTCATGGGCGGCGTGGTGCTGGTCGTGAATCTTCCCGGCATCGGCCCGGGTCAGTTAAAGCTCACCAACCCGGTACTGGCGGATATTTATCTTGGCAAAATCAAGCAGTGGGACGACCCGGCCATCAAGAAGCTCAACCCCGGGCTCAATCTGCCTTCTCAGGCCGTCACCATGGTGCACCGCAGCGATGGCTCCGGCACCACCTTTATCTTTTCTAGCTATCTCTCCACGGTCTCTCCGGAATGGCAGCAGAAAGTCGGCGCCAATACCTCGGTGCAGTGGCCGGGAGGCGTCGGCGGTAAAGGCAATGAAGGCGTGGCCGGCCAGGTGAAAAATATCAGCGGTTCCATCGGCTACGTGGAATATGCTTATGCCCTCCAAAATAAAATGGCCGTTACCCAGCTCCAGAATAAAGCCGGCAAATTTTTGACCCCGAGCATAGCAGCCTTTGAGGCGGCCGCGGCCAACGCCGATTGGAATAAAGCCCCCTATGGCTTTTACTTGATGATCGTTGATCAGCCGGGCGAGGCGAGCTGGCCCATCGCCGGCGCCACCTTTATCCTGATCCATAAGGACCTGCCCGACGCCGCCAAGGCCGCGGCCATGCTGAAATGGTTCGACTGGTGCTATAAGCACGGCGGCGAAATGGCTAAAAAACTCGATTATGTGCCCATGCCCGAAAGCGTCGTGAAGCTGGTGGAAGAATCCTGGGCCAAAGAAATTAAGGCTAACGGCCAACCAGTCAAATACTAATCCCGCCCACGTCCGTATCCTATGGGGGCAGGGGCTTAGGCCCGCCCCCATAACTAACCCCGGTCCACTTGCAGTACGGCTTCCGAACCATGGCCAAAGCTAATCCGGCGACTTCCAAAGGCGATCTCTACTTTAAGTGGCTTACCGCCCTCTGTTCCCTGCTCACCCCCCTCCTCATGGCCGGGATTTTCGTGGAGTTGTTGATCCATTCGTGGCCGTCCATACATAAATTCGGGTTTTCCTTCTTATATACCGAGATATGGAATCCCGTTACCGAGCAGTACGGCGGGGCCTCCAGCATCTATGGCACCATCGTGTCCACCATTATCGCCATGGTCATCGCGGTGCCTTTGAGTATAGCCATCGCCCTGTTCCTGGTGGAGCTGGCCCGGCCTGGGGTCAGCAAGGCAGTGGGCACCATGATCGAACTGCTGGCCGCCATTCCCAGCATCATTTACGGCATGTGGGGCATGTTTGTCTTTGCGCCCTTCATGGCCAAATATATTCAGCCGCTTCTCCAAAGCACGTTGGGATTCCTGCCCCTGTTTCAAGGGCCGCCCATGGGGTTGGGCATGCTCACCGCGGGGATTATCCTGGCCTTCATGATCCTGCCGTTTATCTGCGCCATTACCCGGGACGTGTTTCAGCTGGTGCCCAACGTGGTCAAAGAATCGGCCCACGGCATGGGCGCCACCACCTGGGAAGTCACCTACAAGGTAACCATCCCTTACGGCCTGGTGGGGATTATCGGCGCCCTGTTTCTCGGCCTGGGCCGGGCCTTGGGAGAGACCATGGCCATCACCTTTGTCATCGGCAACGCCCATAACATCTCCGCCTCCCTGTTCGCCCCGGGCAACAGCATCGCCTCCACCCTGGCCAATGAGTTCACCGAAGCGACGACCCAGATGTACATCAGCTCCTTGATTGAACTGGGGCTGGTGCTGTTTATCATCACTTATCTGGTGCAGGTGCTGGCCCAGTTCATGCTCAGGCGGATGTACAAATCCTGGAGTGTGGGATTATGATGAAACCTCGGCCGTCTACCGGTCGGCGCTTCATGGATAAGATGGTGAGCGTGTGGTCGGTGATCTCGGCGCTGCTGGGTATCGGCATCCTCATCTGGATCCTGTCCGGGGTTGTGGCCCGGGGGGCGGGCGCCCTGAACCTGAGCTTCTTTACCCAGTTGCCCACGCCGCCCGGCGTTGGCGGAGGGGGTATGGCCAACGCCATCCTCGGGACGCTGGTCATGACCGTGGCCGCCACGCTCCTGTCGGTGCCCGTGGGCTTGCTTTCCGGCATCTACCTGGCGGAGTTCGGCCAGGAATCCCGGGTGGCCGACCAAAGCCGGTTTTCATCCAATGTCCTCATGGGCATACCCTCCATCATAGTCGGGGTGTTTGCCTATGCCCTGGTGGTAATCCCCTTAGGCCACTTTTCAGGGTATGCCGGCGTCGTGGCCCTGGCCATCCTCATGATCCCGGTGATCACCCGGACCACCGAGGACATGCTGCGGTTGGTGCCCAACACCCTGCGGGAATCGGCCCTGGCCCTGGGCGCGCCCCGCTGGAAGGTCACCCTGGCGGTGGTGTTTCGGGCCGCCAAGGCCGGCTTGCTTACGGGGATTCTCCTGGCGGTGGCCCGGGTGAGCGGCGAGACCGCACCCCTGCTGTTTACCGCCCTCAACAGCCCCTATTGGTTCAACTCCCTGTCGGGCCCCACCGCCAATCTCACCGTCACGATCTACAACTATGCCGTGTCCCCCTATGATGACTGGCAGCGCACGGCCTGGGGGGCGTCTCTGTTGATTACCGTGTCGGTGCTGGCCTTCACGCTGCTGGCCCGTTGGGTGGCGCGGGAGCGCAAGGCTTAGAGGTTCTTTGGAAACCAGGTGAAATGCAAGTTGCCAAAAGCCACCGGCGCCATGATAAGATAAAAAGATGAGTGAGAATTATGAGAGCCCTCAGTCTGGCAGAAAAAATCAATGAAACTCCATCTGACGGAGATGAAGGTTTGCCGGCCAATTTAGAGACCCCGATCATCCCCTCCGAAGTTCTCCTGAAAAAACTGGAATTGCCCGCCAAGCTTTCCGTCCGGCACCTGAATTTTTATTACGGCGAGGTCCAGGCCCTGTTCGACAACCACCTGGACATTGCCGAAAATCAGGTGACCGCCATCATCGGCCCCTCCGGCTGCGGCAAGTCCACCCATCTCCGGGTTTACAACCGCATCTATGAACTCTATCGGGACCAGCGGGCCGAAGGCGAAGTCATGCTGGACGGGGTCAATATTCTGAGTCCGGCCCAGGACCTCATGGAACTCCGCAAGAAGGTCGGCATGATCTTCCAGAAACCCACGCCGTTTCCCATGAGCGTCTTTGAGAACGTCGCCTACGGGCTCAGGATGCACTACGCCTTGAGCAAGAGCGAACTGGCGGACCGGGTGGAGGATGGCCTGAAGCGCGCCGCCTTGTGGGACGAAGTCAAAGACGTCCTGCACCGCCCGGGCACGGCCCTGTCCGGCGGGCAGCAGCAGCGCCTGTGCATCGCCCGGAGCATCGTGGTGGAACCGGAACTCCTGCTCATGGATGAACCCTGTTCCGCCATTGATCCCATCGGCACCGCCAAGGTGGAAGAACTGATCAATGAACTGAAAGCCCAATACACCATCGTCATCGTGACCCACAATATGCAGCAGGCCGCCCGGGTATCGGACTTCACCGCCTTCTTTTATGTCGGCCGGGTCGTGGAGTTCGGCACCACGCAGCAGATCTTCACCAACCCCACCCGTAAACAGACGGAACAATACATCACCGGCCGCTTCGGCTGAGACGGCCGCCCGCCCCATCCGCCCCCACCCTTTCCCCCTGCCGCCCTGGTCTCTGGGCGTCTTGTCCGTAAAGGAATGCTGATAAAATTATCGGGGGGTCTTGATTATGTGGAAAACAACAATATTATAGGGTACTAGTCTAATCAGGGTCGGTGGATAAGGCCTTATGCCCAAGTCGTTCCGGAAAATGGCCCGCAAGGCCGGTTTGCCCCCGGGCTCCCTGGTCTATACGGGGGAGCAGCCGGAGGCGCCGGCCAAAATTGTTATCACTCGCTATAACGACCAGGTTTTCTCCGAAAACGAATTTGAATCCATCACCGCATGCCCGCTGGTTGCCGATCAGGACGTGGTGACCTGGATCGACGTCAGCGGCATCCACCAGGTGCAGAACCTGGAAAAGCTGGGAGAATGCTTCCACCTCCATCCCCTGGTGCTGGAAGACATCCTGGAAACCGAACAGCGGCCCAAAATCGAAGACTATGACGATTATCTCTATATCGTCTTAACCGCCATCAATCCCGCCGGTAAGGCGAAGGAACTCGAGTCCGAGCAGATCAGCCTGATCCTGGGCCCCCATTACGTTATCTCCTTCCACGAAAGCAACGGCCAGCTCTTTGCTCCCATCCGGGAAAGGCTCCTGGCGGCCAAAGGCCGGATCCGGAAAATGGGACCCGATTATCTCGCCTATGCCCTCATCGATCTCATCGTGGATAATTACTTCGTAGAGCTGGAAAAATTCGGCGACCAGGTGGAGTTTCTGGAAGACGACGTGGTCAGCCGCCCCTCCCCCCAAACTTTACGGGACGTGCACCGGTTCAAAAATGACATGATCATGGTGCGCAAATCTCTGTGGCCCCTGCGGGAAGTCATCGCCCGGCTGGAACGGCGGGAATCCCCCCTGATCAGTGAAAATCTCACGATATATTTTAGAGACGTGTATGATCACACCATCATCGCCATTGATACGGTGGAGACCTACCGGGACATCCTGTCGGGCATGCTGGATATTTATCTGTCGTCCATGAGCAACCGGCTCAGCGAGATCATGAAGGTCTTGACCATCATCGCCACCATCTTCATGCCCCTGACGTTCATCACCAGTCTGTACGGCATGAATTTCAAGAACATGCCGGAGTTGGAATGGCATTATGGCTATCTCGGCGTCTTAGGGGTGATCGTGCTGATCGCGGCGTCCATGCTTCTGTACTTCAAGAAAAGGCGGTGGATTTAACACCTGACCTTCCAGGAGGAAACTCCCCGGGGCCATTTCCGGGCCCCGGCCTTCACGAGGCTCATCGGGTGAAGAAGCTCTACGACCTGCGGGAGGTGTCCCGGCTGACGGGCATCTCCGAAAGCCGGATCCGTTACTGGGACCGGCAGGGCCTCATCCCTCACCTGGAAAAGGACCGGGGCCGGCTCTGGTTCGATTTCCAGAGCCTGGTGGCCTTCCGCACGGTGCGGGATTTGCGGCGGCAGGGCGTCTCCCTCCACCGGATCAGGAAGTGCCTGGAAAAACTTCAGAGGCTCATGCCCGGACTCAAACGCCCTCTGTCGGAGGTGCGGATTTCCCTGGCCGGCGGCCGGCTCATCTTCGGCAAGAACCGCCGGCGCTTCACCCCCGACGGGCAACTCCTCATGGATTTTGCCGCAGGGGAGCGTCCGCCCGTGGTCGTGGTGAAGGAACCCTACGATGAGTTATTCCTCCTGGCCTTGGAGGATGAGGAGGCCGGGCGGCTGGCCGAGGCCCGGGAGAAATACGAGCGCATCCTGGCGGTGGTGCCGGACCACGTGGATGCCCTGGTGAATCTGGGCAACATCCTGTTCCTGTCCGGGTCGGCAACCGCCGCGGCCTCCTATTATCTCCAGGCCCTGGCCATCAACCCGGACCACGCCGAAGCCAACTTTAACCTGGCCAACCTCCTGGAAGATCAGGGGGAACTGGATGGGGCCATGCTTTTTTATCGCAAAGCCATCCAGACGGACCCAACGTTCGCCGACGCCCACTTCAACCTGGCCATGGTCCTGGAGACCATGGGGAATGCCTGGGGGGCCCGGGAGCACTGGCAGCGCTACCTGGAATTGGATCCCACCAGCACGTGGGCGGATTTCATCAAAAGACGGCTGGAGGATACCTGAGAGGGGGCCCGGGGCCGATGGCCACTTACCATGCCTCTCCCAAACCCACGCCCCCTACGCCCATAAAGTGGTCTGGGATAGATTAAAGGAAGGGTGAGGAAATTTTTTGAAAAAACCCTACCCCTCCCTTCAAAACTGCTGCGGAAGCCTTAACTTGGGACCAGAGGCGCAGGGGGTGACCGGGTGATCAACCTGAAGCGGGCCTATGACCAGCCGGCCCCGGAGGATGGGTTCCGGGTGCTGGTGGAGCGGCTCTGGCCCCGGGGCCTGAAAAAAGAGGCGGTGGCCCTGGACCGGTGGCTTAAGGAGGTCGCCCCCAGCCCGGCTCTGCGCACGTGGTTCGCCCATGATCCGGCCAAATGGGAGGAATTTTGCCGGCGTTACGCGGCCGAATTGGCGAACCAGCCTGAGGCCATCCGGTTTTTAAAGGACAAAGGCCGGCAAGGGACGGTCACCCTGGTGTACGGCTCCCGGGATCAGAAACACAACGCGGCCGTGGCCTTGAAGCAATTCCTGGAGGGAAAGACCTCTTAGGGTCCCCGGGAGAGCCTTGCTTCCCCGGGACCCTCAGCGCGAGGTGTGGCCATGCAACGAACAGCGGTCTTTTGGGGTGTGATGGCATTATGCCTTATGGTTACCGCGGGGCGCGGTGCAGGAGGACAACCCATGCAGATAACATCCAGCGCTTTTTCGGATGGCGGCAAAATTCCCATCCAGTACGTGATGCCCGGCGCCGGGGGCCAGAACGTCTCCGTGCCCCTGACCTGGTCCAACCCCCCGGCCGGCACCCAGTCGTTCGCCCTGGCCATGGTGGACCCCCATCCCATCGCCCGCAATTGGGTGCACTGGCTGGTGATCGACCTCCCCCAGGACGCCACCTCCCTGCCCCAAGGGGCTTCCGGCCACAAGATGCCGAAGGGCGCGGTGGAGTTGAAAAACTCCTTTGGCGAGCTGGGCTATGGCGGCCCGCAACCCCCCCGGGGCAGCGGCGACCACCCGTATGTGTTCACCCTCTATGCCTTGAGCGTGCCCAGGGTCGAGCTCGGCAAGAACACTAATCTAGCCGCGTTCAAACAGGCCCTGGAGGCCAAGACCCTGGCCACCGTCACCGTCACGGGCTACTTCGGCAGATAACGTTTTTCTTGACCTCACGTATCTTACTGCCAGCGAGGGGCGGTAGCCGCGGCGCCAAGCCGCCCGCTCTCCGCCCCAGGGGCAATATCGTTTATGTGGACAATCACCGGCTAGATTACCGGACTTCAGTCAATTCGCCGTTCGCCCGCCGTCAATTACCACCACGGTCTCTTCTTCCGCCGTCCAATCATACAACCGCTCAATATCCGGCAGCTCAACATGGATACACCCATGAGTTGCCAATCCTTTTTTTAAGTTGGGCGGCGGCACTTCTCCTTCGTGAATGGCTTTCATTCCCTTGAGATCAAAAAATATAGAGTAAGGCATGGGTGAGTGATATTTATGTGAATAATAATCCTTAACTTTTAATTTTACCACATAAACTCCCGGTGCCGTGGTATATTCATCATCGCCTGTCATTACGGGAAAGTCAAAAAGTTCTATGCCGTCCTGGTAGGCCACTCCGATCTGCTTGGGTTGGTCGATCCAAATTACCTTCACATACTTCTGAAATATGTCCTCTGCCGTAGCAGGTAAGGCATAGATATGACTAAACAGCAGCAGAACCATCAATACAATGCATTTTTTCATCAGTCTCATTTCATTGCCTTTGAAGTTCATGCCGAGTCGGCCGGGGTTCCCATCCGGTTGTGAGGTCTCCCTGAAAAGTTCAAGGGTTTTCTGGGTTCATCCGGGCCCCGTCTGGTTTGACGAGAAGCAACATCGGCACGTTAAGCCTTGCTGAGCAGGGTTACATGCCGCTGATGATCTGAGGTGGAGGGATGCAGCCGGCCCGGTCCGCTTGCCACCTGGAAGAGGAGAATTTCCTCATTCTTAAACCCGATGCGGCAGAAAGTCAATGGCCTTACCGGGGCCATTCGGCCCGGATAGCCGACTTTGGCTGAGCTTTGGCAGGCTTCGCCAGGCAGCCATATGCTGATCATCTATGCAATACCCCGGGATTTTTGACTGGGAGCGGTTTTGGCAAGCTGTATTGTAGGGCCGATGGACAACGAAAAGGCAGGGCCATGGCTGACCCTGCCTTGATGATGGGCTAAAGAGAACAGCCGCTTAAATCTTCCTGAGCCTCCTAAATGCCACCAGGCCCAGGAGACCGGAGCCGAACAGCAGGAGGCTGGGGGGCAAGGGTATGATGACGTCGTTGCCACACGTGGTGGTGCCCCACAAGAAGTCTAAGTTTAAGTCATTGGGGTTGAATCCGTTATCGACGCCGCTTAGATTGATGGCGACGGAGAAGTCAGGCTTGCTAAGATCATCATTATTCAAATTCGTCCAGGTGACGGGAGCCGTGTTCGCACTGACTGTAGCGGTGACGATTACCGGCACAGGATAAGACGGGGGGCCGGGGGCATTGATGTTAGTAGTGTATACGCCGCCATAAGTGACATCAGTATTAGTCCCTACCACTTGTTGTGAAGTTTGATAGTCCGAAGGGCTGGTGATGTAGTAGACCATCCCTTTGTCATCCCCACGCAGCGGTATGCCAGCGTCCCAGGTCCCGTCATGGTTGAAGTCCAGGAACAGGGCGGCGGCGCGAAAAGTTATGCCGCCTACGGTGCTGGTGGCGTCTTCCGACCAGTTGGTGAAAATCGTCATGACGTGGCTGACGTTGTTGTAGGTGGCGTAATAGGTATTAAATTGCCTGGTGCCTTCCACATCTACCCATTTATCGAGGCCATTTTCGATGACCGGCTGGTTGCCGCTCCACACTTGAATCAAAGTGGTATCGGGGAATGTCATCACCGATCCCCAGGCCCCGCTGGTACAAAGGCTAAGGACCAGCACCAGGCCCGCGCTTAAGATATACATTTTCTTACGCATGAATTTCCCCTCCCTTGCGTGCAAATTATTAAATATAATTAAATCAAGAAATATTTTATTATAATGTTGTTTAAGAGAGAGGCAGGTTTCCGCCTCCACCGCTGCGACCAGTCTTTGCCTGTCACCTCCTTCGCCGGAATTCAATCGGTCAGGCGCTATCTGCGACGTTCATACTAAACGCTTCACCGGCCATTTTCCCGGGAGACATCAGGTAAACCAATATAATCATCAGTTTGAAGATTGTAAAGGTTAAAAATAATAATAATTTATTTTAATTAAATTCTTATTATAATATAAATTTACTGTATAATTAAACACTTCTTTCAAAAATTATTCATGTAAAATGCAATATCCGTTCCACTCCGTTTAATATTTAACTTACTGTTATTCCTAATATATTTAAATATGGCCTGATCAAGATTTTTTCCATAACATGAACAGGTTTAGCACATAATTTTCTTAAAATACTGGATTTACACAATATTAGGCTAAGTTTGAAAAATGGACAGGTATGCACCGATCGAGGATAATTGCCAGGTTTGGCAAGGCATTCGCTATCCCAGCCTATCTCTTTATTCTGGTAGGCATATTCCAGAACATTGACTTCGATCAGGATGAGCAAGGTTATGAAAAGAACAAAGAGGAGCAACAAAACGGGAAGGGCGATGGGAAAATAATGCATGATCTTCTCTCCTCTGTTCTAGCTATTGCGGTGATGGCCCCTGGGTTACCTGTACCAGGCCTCCGGGGCGCACCCACGTTACAAATGCCTCTTTGACCTGCTCGGCGGTCATCGCCATATAGTGTTGCGCGGCAAGGGTGGGTTCATCGAGGGGCAGGTTTAGAGCCGACCGCGAGAGCAAGCCCTGGGCAATGGTCTCCAGACTCGATTCGCCCAGCGGGATCTTCCGCAGCAGCATCGCCTTGGCCTGCCTCAGTTCGTCGGGATGCACCAGCCGGGTCTGCATTTCTACCAAATTCCGGTCCACGATGGCCCGGGCTTTGGCGACGTTGTGCGGATCACAGCCGTAATCAACGGCGTAAACGGCGCGAGTCTGATTCGCATCCAACTCCACGCCCACGTTATACACCAGGCCGTTTTCCTCCCGCAGTTGCTGATAGAGGCGGGTGGCGTAAAACCCGCCCCCCAGCACGTGGTTGCCCAACACCAGGGCGTAATAATCGGGACTGGCCCGGGTCAGCCCAACGGTTTCCGCCAGGATGACCTTGTCCTGCACCCGGCTGGAGTCCGGCACGGCCACGGTGGCCGGCGCGTTGGGCGGTACCGGCGGCAACAGGGTTTCCGGTTTGGGACCGGTTGCCGGCCATGAGCCGAAATACTTGTCGATGGCGGCCCTGGCCTGTTCGGGGGTCACCTGGCCGATCACGACGATCGTGGTTTCGTCCGGACGAAAAACCCTGGCGAAGTAATCCTTGACGTTCTGCCGGGTCAAGGAGGAGACGCTGGCCGGCGTGGGCTGGCGCAAGGTCGGATCGTTTTGCGGGAATAAGGCCTTCTTCAGCGCCCGCTCCGTCAGATAATCCGGACTTTGGAGCCGGCCGGCCACGGCTGCGGCCACCTGGGAGCGGACAATCGCAAAGTCCTTTTCAGGCAGAGCCGGATGCAGCTCATTATCCGCCAACAACTGCACGCCGCGCTCGAAATGGTTGGAGACCACCTGTAAAGCAAAGGAGGTACCCGCGGAGACCTGCGCCGCGATCTCATCCAGGGCTTTCTGAAAAGCCAGGCGATCCAGGGAGGCGGTACCGTAGGAGAAGAGCTGATCCAGCACCTGGTCCACCCCCTCCTGGCCTGGGGGGGTCTGCAAATCCGGCTGATTTTTAATATGGCCGTAAACGCCGATCGTATCGCTGACGGATTCGGGCTGCACGACGAGCTTGATACCGTTGGGCAGGGTGCTCACCACCGGATGCACGGTGGAGGCGGGAACGGACAGCCGGTTCAGGGCCTGAGTGGCCCACTGGGGCAGGGTCACGTTTCCGGTCGGCTTAAGCTTGATGGTTTCCCGGCCGCCGAACCCTTTGGCGGCCACGGGTTTGCCGGAGGACTCGGGGGTGAGAATGGCCACCACCGCTTGATCAAGGTCAAGATACCGGCGGGCGACGCGATCCACCTCCCCCACCGTCACCTTGGCCACGGCCTTCACATCATCTTCGGGAGACCGGCGGCCCTCCAGCGCCAGGGCTCGAGACCACGCCATAGCCAGTCCTGATACCGAATTTTTTTGAAATTCCACGCTGGCCAGCTCTCGTTGTTGGGCCGCGGCCACCAGGTCGGCGGGAAACCCGTTTTTCACGTAGCCCGCCAGGACTTCTTTGACTTGTTGGAGCAAGGACTGGGCATCGCCCCCCTTGGGAAATGCCGCCACCGCATAGCCCAGGCCTGCCTGGGGCAGGGTGCTCGAGGCAAAGCCGGTGGTCAGGGCCTTTCCGGTGGCCGTCAAGTCGTACAGATTGCCGCGCTGACTGTTCAGGACGTCACCCAGCACCCGGGCCGCGGCATAATCAGGGCTGTCGAAGCCGGGCATCCGGAAGGACACCAAGACCAGCCCGTAAGGGGAGTCGGTTTTGAGCCGGAGCTTTTCGGGGGTTACCGGCTGAAGGTGAATCGGCGCCCGGGGGGGCAGATTTTTCTTCGGAATGGGGCCGAAGAGCTTCTTGACTGCGGCCAGGGTCTTTTTAGGGTCCACCTTGCCGGCGACTACCAGAATGGCGTTGTTGGGGGCATACCAGGTGTCATAAAACTTCTTGAGCATGGCGCCGGTGGTCCGGTCAAAGGAGGCACGGGTGCCCAGGGCATCATGGGCATAAGGCGTGCCTTTGAACATGTCGGCCAGCAGCTGGGTATACATGACATATTCGGGATCAGAGAGGTCCCGGGCCACTTCCTGCTCGATGGCCCCGCGCTCCTGGCTCCAGAGCCTCTCGGTGTCGAGCACCCCGCGCATGCGGATGGCCTCAATGTGCAAGGCCACCTCCAGGTCGGCGGCCGGCACGGTAAAAAAGTACTGGGTGACCGTCTGCTGGGTATCGGCATCGAACATGCCGCCCATGGCGGCGGTCAGGTCCGCCAGTTGGTTGGCCGACAGGCCTGGACTGCCCCGAAACATCATGTGTTCCTGGGCGTGGGCGGTTCCCGGGAAACCCGGGGGCGCCTCGTTGGATCCCACCTGGTAATTGACGACGATAGTGGCCACGGGGGCGAGAGGATCGGGCACAATCACCACGCGCAGGCCGTTGGCCAAAGTGGCCCGCCAGACTCTAGCTTGAGGAGCCTGGGGGGCACAAGCCAACGAGGCCGCCAGCCAGAGGATGACGGCGATTTTCCAGCCGAGGGATTCGCCGGGCCACCAATCCCGCGGCGCTGATCCTTTCCTGAAAAACCGGGCACTCATGTCTGGACTTGCCTCCCGGCGCTGATCGGATACATTGTCTCCCCTGACCTCCATGCTCAAAACATAAGATGAAACCGCGGCAAATCAAGAAATCGGAACCGGAATAATACCGCTTTTTCCGCCCGATCTTCTCAGAATTTCTTGATCGGCTGAAAACCAACCAAGATTTTATGCTCAATACATCGTCTATCCATTAATAATTCCATATTGCCATGAAGCGATGAATACTTATGTTAAAGAAGCGTAAAAGATTATCCCGAAGGGGGCGGGACCCTTTCTCCTACCGTGCATGAACGGGTCGGGATTTACATTTTGGTTTAAGATTCCATTTCTTTGATTTTGGCCGATGGCGGAGTATGTCCCCATGGTGAAGCGCTGCCGGGCTGGTGGCACCAAGCGGCGTTGGTCCAGCCTAATCCTCCTGATAACCGTTGTCGCGGCGGTCTGGCTGCCGGATTGTGGAGAAAAGCAGGCTGAACGCGCTGCGCCTCCAGTGGTGGTGGTGGCGAACGTGCTGCAGCAGGATGTGCCGGTCTACCAGGAATACGTGGGCACCACCGACGGGCTGGTGAATGCCAAGGTCCGGGCCGAAGTGGAGGGGTACCTCATCAGGCAGAACTACCAGGAAGGGTCCTATGTCAAGAAAGGGCAGGTGCTCTTCGAGATCGACCCGCGGCCCTTCCAGGCCGCTCTGGAGCAGGCCAAAGGGCAACTGGCGCAAACCCGGGGCAATTACTACACCGCTAAAACCACCCTGGAGAAGGCGCTGCCTCTGGCCAAACTGAAGGCGGTGAGTAAGCAGGACCGCGACAATGCCATCGGCCAGGAGCAGGCCGCCCGGGCCGCGGTGGACGCTTCCCAGGCGGCGGTGCGCCGGGCCGAAATCAACCTCAGCTTTACCAAGATCACCTCGCCCATTAACGGCATCGCCGGCATCGCCACGGCCCAGATCGGCGATCTGGTGGGCACGCCTGCCAGTCCCGAATTGACCATGGTGTCCACCCTGGATCCCATCAAAGTCTATATCCCGGTGAGCGAGCAAGTCTACCTGGAGTATTTGCGGGTGGGAGAACGCCATGGGGTGATGCACCAAGAGGCTGACTTCACCATGTTTCTGGCCACCGGCAGCCAGTACCCGCACCCAGGCAGGTTCTATTTCCTTGACCGTCAAGTGGACGTCCAAACCGGCACCATCAAGGTGGCGGTCCTGTTCCCCAACCCCGGCAACCTGCTGCGGCCGGGTCAGTTCGCCCGGGTCCGGGTCCTGGTGACCACCCTGAAAGGCGCCCTCCTGGTGCCCCAGAAGGCGGTGTCCGAACTGCAGGGCGCTTACGAAGTGGCAGTGGTCTCCCCGGACCACGTGGCGCACATCCGGCCTGTGAATGTAGGCGAGCGCTACGGGACGCTGTGGGTGATCGAGAAAGGCCTCAATCCCGGCGAGCGCGTGGTGGCCGAAGGGGTGCAAAAAGTGAAGGAAGGGGAGAAGGTGACTCCCCAGCCCTTTGAAGAAAAGCCACCGGCAAAACCGGGCAGCCCGGCCGGAGCCAAGTCTTCTCCTCCAACCCCGGTTAAGAATAAGGAGAGATAGCCGGCCATGGTCAGGTTCTTCGTCAACCGTCCCGTCGTGGCCATGGTTATTGCCATCCTTATTACCATCGTGGGTCTGGTCTCCCTGGCCCGCCTGCCGGTGGCCCAATACCCCAACATCGTTCCCCCGGAAATTTGGGTGATTGCCACTTACGTGGGAGCCGACGCCCTCACCGTGGAGCAGTCGGTGGCCACCCCCATCGAGGAGCAGATGAACGGGGTGGACAACATGGAATACATGTATTCCGTCAACTCCAATGACGGCAGGATGATCCTGCACGTGGTTTTCGACGTGAATACCGACCCCAACACCGATCTGATCCTGGCCCAGATTCGGGAGACCCAGGCCGAATCCCAGATTCCCGTGGATGTGCGCAATTTCGGCATCACGGTAACCAAGTCCTTTCTCACCCCGATGATGGTCGTCGCCCTCTATTCCCCCCACGGGACCCATGATCCCAAATTTCTGGCCAACTATGCCTTCATCAACCTGAACGACCCCCTCCTGCGGGTTCCCGGTATCGGCCAGGTGGGCATCTTCGGCGCCGGCCAGTACGCCATGCGGCTGTGGGTCAATCCCGACACCCTGGCCAAATTGGATATTACCGTCAATGAGATTATCTCCGCCATTGAACAGCAGAATACGGTGAACCCCGCAGGCCAGATCGGCGGCGAACCGGTGCCGCCGGGGCAGCAGTTCACCTATGCGGTGCGGGCCCAGGGCCGCCTGGTAAATCCGCAAGAGTTCAGCAACATCGTGGTGCGGGCCAATCCTGACGGCTCCCTCGTACGCCTGAAAGATGTGGCCCGGGTGGAACTGGGGGCCCAGTTGTACAGCGTTATCGGCAGCTTCCACGGCCAACCCTCCGCCATCATTGCCCTGTACCAGCTTCCCGGCACCAATGCCATTGAGGCCGCCAACGGGGTGCGTGCCTTGCTGGAGCAGGCCAAGAAGCGCTTTCCCGGCGACCTGGACTATACCATCTCCCTCGATACCACCCTGGCCGTCCGGGAAGGCATCAAGGAGATTTTTATCACGCTGCTGATCGCCATCGGACTGGTTCTCCTGGTGGTCTTCCTGTTCCTCCAGAATTTCCGGGCCACGGTCATTCCCATGCTGGCGGTGCCCGTGTCCCTCATCGGCACCTTTACCTTTTTCCCGATCTTGGGATTTTCCGTCAACACCATCTCGCTTTTGGGCATGGTGCTGGCCGTGGGGCTGGTGGTGGATGACGCCATCATCGTGGTGGAGGCCGCGGAGCGCCACATTGAAGAGGGCGAACCCCCCAAAGAGGCAACCCTGAACGCCATGAAAGAGGTCCAGGGCCCGGTGGTGGCCGTCGCCCTGGTCCTGGCCTCGGTGTTCGTCCCCACCGTCTTCATTCCGGGCATCACTGGACGGCTCTACACCCAGTTTGCCATTACCATCGCCATTTCCGTATTGATTTCCGCCTTCACCGCCTTGAGCCTCAGTCCGGCCCTGGCGGCCCTGCTGCTCAAGCCTCGAAAAGCAGCCCGGGGGCCCCTGGCGCGCTTTTTCGCCGGGTTCAACCGGGTCTTCCATCGGGCCACCGACGGTTATATCAGCCTGAGCGGCACCCTGATCCGCAAGGGGATTATCGGCATCGGCATCCTGGTCACCCTGGCGGTTCTGGCTTTCCTGGTAAGCCAGAGGCTCCCCGGCGGGTTCGTCCCGGAAGAAGACCAGGGGTATTTTTTTGTCAATGTCCAGCTCCCCAATGCCGCCTCGCTCCAGCGGACCGAAGCGGTCTGCCTAAAGGTGGGCGAGATCCTGCGGCGCATCCCGGCGGTGGAGTATACAACTGGCGCGGCGGGCTTCAGCATGCTGAGCACGGTGCGCAATACCTACAGCGGCTTCGTCTGGGTGGCCCTCAAGGAGTGGAGCCGGCGCACGCGGGCCGAGGATAAGCTGGGCGCCATTATGCAGAAGGTCAACCGGGAACTGGCCGACCTGCCGGAGGCCCACGCCTTCGCCTTCTCCCCGCCGGCCATCCCGGGGATCGGCTCCGCCGGCGGCGTCACCTTTATCCTGGAAGACCGGGCGGGGAAAGAGATTTCCTTCCTGGCCGACAATACCCGGAAATTCCTGGCCGCGGCCAGGCGCCGGCCCGAGATTGCCTCGGCCAGCACCACCCTGCTGGCGGAAGTTCCCCAGGTCTATGCCGACGTGAATCGGGCCATGACGCTCACCCAGGGAGTCAACCTGGGCGACGTCTACCGCACCCTCCAGGCCTTTATGGGCGGCGCCCTGGTGAACTATTTTAATCGCTTCGGACGGGTGTGGCAGGTCTATGTCCAGGCTGAAGGCGGCTTCCGCACCCGGGCCGAGAACGTGGGGCGGTTTTATGTGCGGAACCGGCGGGGCAATCCCGTGCCCCTCGCCTCCCTGGTGGCGACCCGGCCGGCCTCGGGCCCCGAGTTCACCATGCGTTACAATGAATACCGCGCCTCCCAGATCAACGCCAACGCCGCGCCGGGCTACAGCTCGGCCCAGGCCATGAAGGCCCTGGAAGAGGTCTTTGCCCAGACCATGCCTCGGGAAATGGGCTATGACTACTTCGGCATGTCCTACCAGGAGTGGCTGGCCCAGCACGGGGTGCCGGCCGCCGCCATCTTCACCCTGTCCCTGATCTTCGTTTTTCTCCTGCTGGCCGCCCTCTATGAGAGCTGGTCCCTGCCCTTCAGCGTCTTGCTGACGGTTCCCATCGCGGTCTGCGGCGCCTTTCTGGCGCTGTGGCTCCGGGGTCTGATAAATAATGTCTTCGCCCAGATCGGCCTCATCATGGTCATCGGGCTGTCGGCCAAGAACGCCATCCTTATCGTCGAGTTCGCCAAGTCGAAACACGAAGCCGGCCTGCCCCCCGTGGACGCCGCCCTGCAAGGGGCCCGCCTCAGGCTGCGGCCCATCCTCATGACCTCCTTTGCCTTCATCTTCGGCTGCCTGCCCCTCTGGACCGCGGTGGGCGCCGGGGCTATCGCCCGCCGACACCTGGGCACCATCGTCATCGGCGGCATGGCGGCCTCTACTCTGATCGCCATTTTCATCATCCCCCTGACTTTCTATCTGGTGGAGAAATTTCGCAGCCGGTGGCGAGGCGGCTCTTCTCGGAGAGAAGCGCCGCCGCCTGGCGATGCGGGGGCGCCCTCATGAAGACCGGCGTTTGGCTGGCGGCTTTATGTTTGCTCGCCGGCTGCACGGTGGGACCCGACTACCACCGGCCGTCATACCCCGTACCCGAGAAATACCGTGGCGAGGGCCCGGGCATTCCGGCCCGGCCGGCCGGGGAATCCTTCGGAGAGGTAACGTGGTTCGAGATCTTCAAGGATCCGCAACTGCAGAGGCTGATCGGCATTGCCCTTGAGCAAAACTACGACGTGAAGATCGCGGCCCAACGGGTGCTGGCCGCCCGGCAGCAGGTCACCATCACCCGCTCCGCCCTCTTCCCCCAGGTGAACGCCGATGCGCAATGGGAAGCCGCCCGGTTTTCGCAACGGGGCATTGGGTTTAACTTTCCTCTGCCCGACCAGGTTGGGGGTCTCCTCTTTGGCGACCTCTCCTGGGAACTGGACTTCTTCGGCCGGATTCGCCGGGCCACGGAAGCCGCCCGGGCCGAGTTCTTCGCCTCCGATTGGAACCGGCAGCTCGTCATCCAGACCCTGGTCACCGACCTGGCCCGGGCCTACTTCCAACTCCTGGGGTTTGACCTCCAGATGGAAATTTCCCGGCGCACCGTGAAAAACCGCCAAGAATACCTGAAGTTGGTAAAGACGCGCTTTGAGTACGGCTGGGACAGCCTGGCCCCGGTATGTATGTCCGAGAACCTGCTCTACGGTGCCACCCAGGTGGTTCCTGACCTGGAACGTCTCAGGGAGCAAAACGAAAATCAGATCAGTATCCTCCTCGGGCACAACCCCGGGAAAATTACCCGGGGCAGGCCCCTGATGGAGCAAAATCTCAGAGTGACCGTGCCCCCGGGGCTCCCGTCGGCTCTGCTGGAGCGCCGGCCGGATATCCATTATGCTGAGCAGCAATTGGTGGCGGCCAATGCCCGGGTGGGGGAGGCCAAGGCCCTCCTCTTTCCCCAGATCAGCCTGACCGGCACCGCGGGTTGGGAAAGCCGGGCTCTGAAACATCTCTTTTCCGGTCCTGCCAGCTTCTGGGATATCCTCCCGGCCCTGGCCCAACCCATCTTCAGGGGCGGCAGCCTCCGGGCCGGCGTGCGGCAGCAGGAAGCCGTGAAAGAGGCGGCGGTCCTCAGCTACAAGAAGACCGTGCAACAGGCCTTCCAGGACGTGTCCGACGCCCTGGTGGCCGTCCGCAAGGTTCACGAGGTCAGACTGGAGATCCAAAAGCAGCGGGACGCCCTGGCGCAACAGACTGAACTGGCCATTCAGCGCTATTTCGGCGGGGTGACGAATTATCTGGAGGTGCTGGATTCCGACCGGCAATTATTCACGGTCGAATTGACGCTGGCCCAGGTCCGGACCAATGAATTTTTGGCCGTCATCGCCCTGTACCGGGCCCTGGGTGGAGGATGGCAGGTT
>JBAVUP010000206.1:0-8668 GCA_049696835.1 Desulfobaccales bacterium | reverse complement strand
ACCGGTGGTGGGATGGCCCGGCGGAAAGACCGCGGTGGTGGCCAGCACCAGCACCCGTTCTCCCGGCCGGGCCCGATAGGGCCGCCAGCGGGAGCGCAGCACCAGGTCAGGTGATAACCGGTATAACATGAGCGGGCCGTGCCCCCTGGGTGAATTCCAAAATCTTCTGCAACCACCAGTATTCCGGTCTTGATCATAGACGGCCCCGGCCCCGACTGTCAAGGAGCGCGGTCGGAGGAAAATTCGCGGCCCGGTGGTTGCCTCCAGTGTTGACCCCACCTATCTTTTTGGGTAAGAATAGGTGGCGGTTAGTGAGTCCGTCCACGTGGTTAATCTCATCCGTATGTGGCAGTCGGTGGCATGGAGAAGATTCTTTTGACCCGGGCCGGTTATGAGAAGCTCATCCGAGAACTGGAGTTTCTCAGCCGGGTGGAACGCCCCCAGATAGTCCGGGAGATGATGGAGGCGGTCCAGGAGGGCGGCATGGAGAAGAACCCCGACTTCCAATCCGCCCTGGCCCAGCGCCAGCGGTTGGAGCGCCGCATCAAACAGTTGCAGCAGACTCTGGCTTATGCCGAGGTCCTGGTGGGGAGTAATCTGTCTCCCCATAAGGTCAGATTTAACGCCCGGGTCAAAATCGTCAACCTGGCCACCGGCCAGGAGCAAGAGTTTAAAATCGTGGGGCCCCTGGAGGCGGACGCCACGGTCGGCCATCTTTCCATGGCCTCGCCCCTGGGCAAGGCCCTGTTGGGCCGCGCCGTGGGAGACCGGTTGCAAGTCCAGACCCCCCGAGGCTTCAGGGCGTATCAGATCCTGGAAATCCGCATGGAAAAAGTATGAACGGCTCCGCCCACGCCCACGTCCACCAACATCGGTTCGAGAGCAGCCGCTGGCGCCTGCGCTTGGCTTTTTGGACCCAGCTGGCCTTTTTCGTGGTGGAATTGGTGGGCGGCATCCTCACCAACAGCCTGGCCCTGCTGGCCGACGCCGGGCACATGTTGAGCGACGTGGGGGCCCTGGGTTTGAGCCTCCTGGCCCTGATGTGGACCGCCCGGCCCCCCACCGACCGGAAGACCTTCGGCTATCACCGTCTGGAAATCCTGGTGGCCCTGGTCAACGGCCTGGTGCTCTGGGCGATAGCCGGATATATCTTTTACGCCGCGGTGGGCCGGTTTTTTCACCCCGCCGTGGTGAGCAGCCGGCCCCTGATGATCATCGCCACCCTGGGGCTGCTGGTGAACCTCCTGGGCATGTATGTGCTCATGCCATCCCGGGAACATAACCTCAACCTGCGCTCGGCCTTCCTGCACCTGCTGGCCGACTGCTTCGGGTCGGTGGCCGCCATTGCCGCCGGCGCGGCCATCTGGTGGCGGGGCTGGTACTGGTTCGACCCCCTGGCCGGCGCCATCGTCGGGGTGATGATTATTTTCGGCAGCTGGCAGTTGGTGTGGGAGGCGGCCGACATCCTGCTGGAATCCACCCCCCGGCATATCGATCTCGACGAGGTGCAACAGACTTTGGAGGGCCATCCCCAGGTCCACCAGGTGCATGACCTGCATATCTGGACCATCGCTTCGGGGATTTTTGCCCTGAGTGTGCATGTCACCATTGACAACCATCTCAACCGGGACTGTCTGACCTGGGAACTGGAAGAGTTGCTGCGCCAACGCTTTAGCCTGGAGCACAACACCATCCAGATCGAAGGTCCGGATTTCCATAACCCCCGGGTCTGTCCTTTGCAACGCCTGGAAGGTGACCGGTGACCAAGCCGCCGCCGGTGACTTCCGGCGGTTCGCCTGCTGGCAATAATCTTGAGTAAGGAGGAACCATGTCGCCGAAACGCTGGGAACTGAAACCGCAAAGCCTGCGCGCCGTTTGTGACCCCGATGCCTTGGGATTCGAGAGCACCCTGGACGTTCCCCCCCTGAAAGAAAAGGTCGTGGCCCAGGATCGGGCCGTCCATGCCCTGGAGTTCGGCCTGGGCATGAAGGACCTGGAATACAATATCTTCGTGGCCGGGCCGCCCCGGGCCGGGAAGACCGAGACCATCATGGCCTATGTGCAGGAGTTGGCCGCCTCAGAGCCCACCCCGCCGGATTGTATCTATGTCCACAACTTCAAGGATCCGGAGAAGCCCCAGAGCCTGAGCCTGCCCACCGGTAAAGGGCGGCTCCTGAAGGCGGATATGGAAGAGCTCATTGCCAACCTGCGGGTGCAAATCCCCGAGGTGTTCGAGAGCGAAGACTACTCCGGCCGCCGGGAAGCCCTCATGCACGGTTTCACCCAGGAGCGCAACAAGACCCTCCAGGAACTGGACGCCAAGGCGGGTGAAGAAGGCTTCATTCTCAACATCTCCCCCACCGGCCTCATGATCTTCCCCGGCAAAGAAGGCAAGCCCCTGAGTGAGGAAGAACTCAAGGCCCTGGGCGATGAGGAGCGGGAGGCCCTGCGTCAGAAGTCGACCCAGCTCCACACCGAAATGAATGAGGCCATCCGCAAGATCCGCAAGATGGAAAAGGAGTTCCAGGAAAAAGAGAAAAAACTGGATCAGGACGTGGCCCTCTACGTCGTGGGCCACCACATGGAGGAATTGCGGGAGAAATACAAAGATCTGTCCCAGGTGGTCGATTACCTCAACGACGTCCAGGAAGACATCCTGAAAAATATCGACGACCTGAAGCGCCGGCCCGGCGCTCAGGGCCCCTTTCCCTTTCCCATGCCGGAGCCGTCCTTTGTGCAGTACCAGGTGAACGTCTTCGTGGACCACTCCCAGACCCAAGGCGCCCCGGTGATCATGGAGAACAACCCCACCTACCCCAACCTCTTCGGCGCGGTGGAACGCCGGGCCCAGTTCGGCGCCCTGGTCACCGACTTCAGCCTGATCCGGGCCGGGGCCCTGCAACGGGCCAACGGCGGCTACCTCGTCCTGGAGGCCCTGGACCTGCTGCGCTGGTTTTTCTCGTATGAGGCCCTGAAGCGCTGTCTGAAAAACGGCGAGATCAAGATCGAGGACCCCATGGAGATGTATGGCTTGATCACCACCCGCACCCTCCAGCCCCAGCCCATCCCCCTGAACATCAAGATCATCCTGGTGGGCGACCCGTACATCTACCAGATTCTCTATATCTACGACGAAGATTTCCACAAGTTCTTCAAAATCAAGGCCCATTTCGACTCCCGCATGCGCAAGACCGATGATCACCTCCAGAAGTACTGCGAGATGCTGGCCGGTTATTGCCAGGAGCAAAAACTCATGCCCCTCCACAAGACCGGCATGGCCCGCCTGGTGGAATATGCCCAGGAGCTGGCCGGGCATCAGCAAAAGCTCACCCTCCAGTCCAAAGAGGTCCGCGACGTCCTGAAAGAAGCCAGCTACTGGGCCCGGACCAACACCCACGACGTGATTTTCGGCTCCGACGTGGACAAGGCCATCAATGAAAAGACCTACCGCGCCGACCTGCCGGAAGAAAGGCTCCAGGAGTTCATCGATGAAGGCATGCTCTTCATCGAGACCGAGGGCCAGGTGGTGGGGCAGATGAACGGCCTCTCCGTGTACGCCCTGGGGGACCATGCCTTCGGCCGCCCCTCCCGGATCACTGCCACCATCGCCCTGGGGAAGGAAGGGGTGGTGACCATTGACCGGGAGTCCCAGCTCTCCGGCAATATCCACAACAAGGGGGTCCTGATCCTGGCCGGCTTCCTCAAGAGCCGTTTTGCCCAGAATCGGCCCCTCACCCTATCCGCCAGCCTCTGCTTCGAACAGAGCTACGGCCTGATCGAAGGCGACAGCGCCTCCCTGGCGGAGCTGTGCACCCTGATGTCGGCCCTGGCCGAGGTCCCCCTGGCCCAGAATATCGCCATGACCGGCTCCGTGAGCCAGCGGGGCGAAGCCCAGCCCATCGGCGGGGTCAACTGGAAGATCGAGGGCTTCTATAAGGTCTGCAAAGCCCGGGGCCTGGACGGCAGCCATGGGGTCATCATTCCCAAGGCCAACGTCCCGGAATTGATGCTGAAAAAGGAAGTGGTGGACGCGGTCCAGGCCGGCAAATTTCACGTCTGGGCCGTGGGTCACGCCGATGAGGCCCTGGAACTGCTCACCGGCCTCCCCGCAGGCCAACGCCTCCCCGACGGCGCCTTCGAACCCGACACGGTAAACGGTAAAGTCGATCAGAAACTGCAACAGATGATGGAACTGGCCAAGGAACTCATGAGAGGGGAGGAAGGCCCCGCGAAGACCTCCGAGCCACCGGCTTCGTGTCCGTCCTGCGGGAAATAAGGGGCGTCCTGACCATAGTTTCATCAGGAAATGTGGAGGGGCGGGATTTCAACCGCCCCTTTTTATGCTAAGGTAAGACCTCGACGCGGGGAAGGCCGTTCCCCTGAAGAGAGCAGCCGCTTTGGCCCCAAGCTCCTGGCCGCTCACCCGAAGGAGGCGAAGGATTTTCTCAATGAAAAAAATCAACCTCTCGCTGCTTATCCTGGTCCTGGCCGCGGCTCTGATAGCGCCCGCGCTGGCGAGCAGCGCCGGTTCCGGGTTGTCCGCCGACGACTCCCTCAGGCTCCTCAAGGAGGGCAATGCCCGCTACCTGGAGGGCAAGCCCCGGCATCCCCACCAGGACCGGGAGCGCCGAGCCCTGACCACCGGGCAGGGTCAACATCCCCTGGCCGCAGTGCTCGCCTGCTCCGACTCCCGGGTGCCGGTGGAAATCATCTTCGATCAGGGCATCGGTGATATCTTTGTCGTCCGGGTGGCGGGCAACGTCGCCGCTATCGATGAGGTCGCCTCCGTCGAATACGCCGTGGACCATCTGGACACGCCGCTGGTGGTGGTGCTGGGACATACCCGGTGTGACGCGGTCAGCGCGGTAGTGGACGACGCCAAGCTGCCCCCCAATATCGCCGCCCTGGTGGAACCCATTAAACCTGCGGTGGCCAAGGCCCGGGAGACCAACCCCGAGGCCGCCGAAGGCGCGCTCCTGGCGGCCGCCATCAAGGCCAATGTCTGGCAGGCCATCGAAGACCTGTTGCAGCAGAGCCCCATCATCCGGGACAAGGTCAGGGAGGGCAAGATCCAGGTGCTGGGGGCCCTCTATGACCTCGACACCGGTCAGGTCCAGTGGCTGGGGGCGCATCCCGAACAGGATAAACTGGTGGGAGTCAAAAAGGGGGCCGCGGGCAAAAGGGGGAAAAAATCCCCAAAGTCAGAAGAGTGAGGCCAGACGGCCTGGCCCCCAATCGCCGGGCGGGAAATCCGCAGAAGCCCGCTTCGGTCCCGCCCCTGCGTGGGTGTGGTGGCCGATGGGGCGGGCCTCCGGGCCCGTCAGGCTTTATCTGTGAAGCATCCGGGCAGGCCCCGGGGCCTGCCCCACCCCACGGTTTACTTCTTGATATCGCCTTTGGGTGATTCCAGTTCCACCTCCGGCCGCTCACACAACGACTCCGGGCTGTCACACCATGTCGGCAGCGGCTCGCCGGTACCGGACACGGGCCGCTCAAACTGCTCCACCACCAGCCAACCCTTCTGCTGCCAGGCGGACAGCGGCGGCGGCTCGATGCCGCCGAATTTGAAAGCTGCCGGGCCCCGGGTATCCAGCATCTTGACGTCCACTTCATGGCCGGCCTTCTTGACCTTGTAGCCCCATTCGTAGTTGTTGGTGGTGTTGGGGGTAGTCTTCTTCCCCACATACATCAGGGTGTCGCCGTCTTTCTTAACCCGGGAAAAGGTGAAGCAGCAATCTCCCGTACCGGCCCCGCCGGGACCGGTGAGGCCGCCGCAACCGCAGTTGGCCGCCTTCAGCTCCAGGCCGTCCACTTTGTAGCCTCCGTGTACCTTCTCAAAGCATCCCATGACGTTCTCCTTATCGCTTGAAATAGCCGCCGCAAACCACCGCTTCAGCGTTGGGTTGCGCCGCCGCCGAGAGCGGAATCAGTGGGGTAATCGAGCTAACCGCTTATATTTACTATTCTTTTCTCTAATATTGATTAAGTTAATAATGCCGCTCCCCAAAGCCAATAGGTAAAACTACCTATTTTCCGGATTTTTCCGAACTGGATAAAATGAGCTATGCCGATCAAACTCCCCCTTAAAAGTTGGGGGGACTGGGGTTGACGCCCCCGGCCCCCAGCAAAAGGCAGCTGGCAAACCCATATAAGGCCTTGGCAAAGCCTCCTTTGGGGGAGGGGTCTGAGATCACCAGCCACCAGAGGACTAAAGGGGAGTTGGCGGGAGGGGCGAGGGACCCTGAAAAAAATTTGGCCCCGGCCCTTCCTTCCATCCAGGTTGCAGAGTTGGTCGGGAACGTCGGGGCGCGGCGGCCTGCGCCCCAGGATCAGGCGGCAGGCTCAGGCCTCAGGATCTTTTGGACTCAATATAGGCGTAGGCCGAATGGTTGTGGATGGACTCGAAGTTTTCCGACTCCACCGCAAACCAGGAGAAGTTGTCATCCCGGCTCAGGTGGTAGGCGATCTCCCGCACCACGTCCTCCACGAACATGGGGTTGCTGTAGGCCTTCTCGGTGACGAACTTCTCATCCTGGCGCTTTAAAAGCGCGTAAACCTCGCAGGAGGCCGACTCTTCCACCATCCGGATCAGGTCTTCGATCCAGAAGAACTTCCTGTAGCGCACCTGGACCCGCACCTCGCCCCGCTGGTTGTGGGCCCCCGCCTGGCTGATCTCCTTGGAGCAGGGGCACAGCGTGGTGATGGGCACGGTGATCCCCACCACCAGGTCCAGGACGCCGTGTTCATCCAGGGAACCCTTGAAGGTACAGATATATTCCATCAGGCCCCGGGCCTTGGTGACCGGCGCCTCCTTGTCGATGAAATAGGGAAAGGTCATCTCGATGTGGGCCGACTGGGCGTGGAGGCGGCGCCGGGTCTCCTCCAGGATGAGGCCGATCTTCTTGAGGCTGACGTCCCGGCGGTGCTCGCTCAAGATCTCGATGAACCGGCTCATGTGGGTGCCCTTGTGGCGATAGGGCAGGTTGACGTACATGTTGATGCAGGCCACCGTGTGCTGGGTGTCGTTGAACTTGTCCAGCACCACGATGGGGTACGAAATGTTCTTGACCCCCACCTTGTCAATGTCGATGGTGTGGGGGCTGACGTGATTCTGGACGTCGGCGATCTCGGTCGTCGGGATAATGACCGTGGGGGCTTTATGGGTAGGCATGGCTTATGGTCCTGGTTTGGGGCAAAGGGTCAGGTACGTGATCCTCCCCGCTTCCCCGGGAGTTGGGCGCCGGCGCCGCCGCCCCGGCTCGCGGCGTTACGTATAGCGAAACCTCTCGGCCACCGCCCGGGCGTGCAGGTGCAGGCCCTCGTGTTCGGCCAGAGTGATGACCGTGTCCTTCAAAGAGCCCAGCGCCTCCCGGGTGAGGTGCTGGAACGTGGGTTTCTTGATGAAATCATCCACACTCAAGCCGGAGAACATCCGGGCGCAGCCTCCGGTGGGGAGCACGTGGTTGGTCCCCGAGGCGTAGTCGCCCACCGGCACCGGGGCATACGGCCCCAGGAAGATGGAGCCGGCATGGCGGATACGGGGCAGCAGGGCAAAGGGTTCCCGGGTGACGATCTGCAAGTGTTCCGGGGCATAGAGGTTGGCGAACTCCACCGCCTCGTCCAGAGATTTGACCAACAGCACCGCGGAATACCTGGTCAGGGCCGCGGCGATGATCTCCCGCCGGGGCAGATGCGGCAGCTCCGCGACGATGATCTCCACCACCTTTTGGGCCAGGTCGGCAGAGGTCGTCACCAGCACCGCGGCGGCTTCGGGGTCGTGCTCCACCTGGGAGAGAAAATCCACCGCCACGTATCGGGGCTCTGCGGTGTCATCCGCCAGGATCAGGGCCTCGCTGGGTCCCGCCGGGGAGTCGATGTCCACCTGGCCGAACACCAACAGCTTGGCGGCGGTGACGTACTTATTGCCCGGCCCCACGATCTTGTCCACCCGGGGGACCGACTCGGTGCCGTAGGCCAGGGAGCCGATGGCCCAGGGGCCGCCGATCTTAAAGAGGCGCTGGGCCCCGGCCAGGTGGGCCGCCACCAGGGTGGCGGGGTTCACCGCCATCTCGGGCCCCGGCGGCGTCGCCGCCACAATCTCGTCCACCCCCGCCACTTTGGCGGGAATGATAGTCATCAGGGCGCTGGAGGGATACGAGGCCAGGCCGCCGGGAATGTAGCAGCCTACCCGGGCCAGGGGCCGGATCAGCCTCCCGGCCAGGATGCCGGGCCGGACCTCCAGGGCCCACATCTCCCGCTCCCGCTGGGCCTGGTGAAATTTTTCAATATTAGCCGCCGCGGTGGTAAGCGCCGCCAGCACCTGGGGGTCCAGGGCCCGGTAGGCGGCCTCGATGTCTTCGGGGGTGGCCTCCAGGTCCGCCGCGGTGATCCCGGCTTTAAACTGCCCATGCTGCCGCAGGGATTCGGCGTCGCCGTCCCGGCGCAGGGCGGACAAGATGGGCGCCACCACTTCCAGTACGGCGCTGACGTCTTCCTGGGAGCGGGACAGAATCGCCCGACGTCTTGCCGGGGTGAGTTGGCTGAGATGCTCCACCTGCAAATCAGGCACTCGCAGGTCCTACCTTTTCCACAAGATTAGGTTATTCCTAAGGAAAATTATATATGATTGCGCCAGGAAGCACAAATCTAAATATCTTGCCATTGATTC
>JBAVUP010000205.1:0-13309 GCA_049696835.1 Desulfobaccales bacterium | reverse complement strand
GCTGAGGGCTCCGGACGCGGGGTGGACCCCTGGTGCTGGGGAGGCCGGGCTCATGACCCGGCGACGGCTTTGAGGGAACTCCGGAGGAAGATTCGGGACTAGTGGAATCGGGTGGAGTTTGGGTTGTGCCGGCGGCGTCTGAACAGCCAGCGGTTGAAAATCAGCAGAAAAGAATAACCGCAACTCTTACACAGATAGTGCTCGCTGCCGGGGATGTAGCGCATCCAGGATTTACGCCGGATTCGGTCCAGGTTCTTTTGGCAATCGGGACAGCTACGCGGCATATCATCACCATTTTGTTGATATATACATCGCCGGATAAACCATGTTCAACAAGGGCTTATTTATCCCTGGCCGCCTTTTCCAGTACGCCTTCCCTGATCCGGAAGAGATTTTCTCCCATAGCGCACATAGTCAAGTATTTTTTGAGGCGACTGGGGTTTTGTCGATATATGCCCGCCAACTGTCTCCAGAATTGCCACCGGTAGTGAGCCGCGATCCCCTGTCGCCACATCAGCCGGAGAAGCCCTGTCAGTTCTTCTAGGCTGGCGTTGATCGGCAACCGCACTTTCTTATGAGCGGTTCTCTGAGCCTTTCCCGCGTTGGCGGCGGTGAAGGCCCGGGTCGGTCGCATGGTGAGGAAGTAATGGAAGGTCCGGGCCAGATACTTCGACGGCTCGTACAGGTAATCGATGGCGCGGATGTACTCGCCCACGATCTCGGCCGCGGGTCGCGCCGGCCGAAAGTTAAAACTTGTATTAATCATGTCAGCACTAAGCCCGGTCTGGAGAAGCCGATCCTCGCTCTGGAGCCGGTTCCATAACCCGGTATTAGGGATGGCCTGTAACAGGTTCAGCATGACCGCGGGCAGGTTATTTTTTTCGACGAAGGCGCAGATACGGTCGCCGGCGCCTTTTTTCTCTTGATCAAAGCCAAGGATAAAGCTGGGGATGACCGCCAGTCCATTGGCGCAGATGTTCGTCAGGGATTGATCCAGGGGGTTCTTCAGGTTTTGATACTTGCGGTTGCCGGCCAAAACGTCTTCATCCGGAGATTCCACCCCGATGAAGATGTTGCCGAAATTGGCTGCCGTCAGGAGGTCCACCAAGGGCAGGTTTTGCCCCAGGTCCGCGGAGGCCTGGGTCCAAAAACTGAACGGCTCACCGTGGTCTTTCAACCACGGAATGAGTTCTGTCAAGATGGCCCGGGCATGGTCTTGGTTACCGATGAAATTGTCATCACTGATAAAAATCTCTCGGCGCCAGCCCAGGGCATGGAGCGCGTCCAATTCGGCCAGCACCTGATGGGGGTTCTTATACCGGGGCCTGCGGCCATAAAGGTTGATAATGTCGCAAAACTCGCAATTGAAGGGACAGCCCCGGGAAGTCTGAATACCCAAGGTAATATAATCGTCCAGGTGGAGCAGATCAAAGCGGGGCACCGGGGACATGGACATCTCCGGCCGGGCGTCGGCCGCGAATACGCCCTGCTTCTCACCGGCCGTAAACGCGGCCAACCAGCGGGGCAGGATCTGTTCGGCCTCGCCCCGCACGAGAAAATCGGCCCCGGCCGCCAGGATTTCCTCGGGTACCGAGGTGGCATAGGGGCCGCCGACCACGACGGTTTTGCCCCGGGCTTTGGCCTCCCGGATCAGGTGCAGCAGGCCATCCCGCTGCACGATCATGCCCGACAGCATGACGATTTCGGCCCAGTCCCAGTCCTCGGTCCGGAGCTGCCGCGTATTTAAATCCGCCAGGCGCAACTCCCACTCGTCCGGCAAGAGCGCGGCCAGGGTGATGAGACCTAAAGGCGGCATCAGGGTTTTGTGCCCCAAGAGTCGGCACGATTGTTCCAACGTCCAGAATGATGTGGGAAATTCAGGATTGATCAGGAGAACCCGCATCTACTGCCTCCGGGGCGACCTCAGGGATCGCGGCCCGTTAGGGAAAACTAGGCTGGGTGACACAGGTCAGCGCCGTTTTACCGCCGGTTCCGGCTCAGGTGATGACCCACTTCCGAGCGGGCGGGAGGGCACATCCTGATTATGCAGTTGGTCCGGCCACCGCCCTAAGCCCGTCTCCCAGGGCCGGAGGGGGCTGTTCACCCTGGCGGGGCCGGCTTGCCAACCACGAGCGCGGACTGCAATCCAGATTCACCACATTATATTGCACGCTACCCGAGAATCAAATACCCAGGAGATAATAATCGTCTGCCGGCGGTTTTCACCAGGGCGAGGCACAAAGAAGAGGTTACGGCGCTCACCGTAACCCCTTGTAAATCCTGGTAGGCACGAGGGGATTTGAACCCCTGACCCCTACCGCGTCAAGGTAGTGCTCTCCCCCTGAGCTACGTGCCTGTAGGGTATTACGTTTCATATAACCCTTGATCAAGGCGGCGTCAAGAGAGGAAACCCCTCACCCTGATAAAAAAACCGGACCTGCGGCTGCGGGTTCATCCCCGCCCGGCTGGACACGTGCTGACCCGTCCCGACCCTGCTCCCCGGGGAGACGGTGACCGGTCCGGAGGTGATGGCGCGCCAGGGGTCGGGCCTGGAATCAATGTGGTGAAACCTTGACAACACCAGGCTTAACCGGTTAACATATTATGATATTTTTCCTTAAAGGAGAGGCGGGATGACTTTTCAGGAATTGTTGATGACCCTGGAGCGCTTCTGGGCCGAACGGGGCTGCATCATCCAACAACCTTATGATATCGAGGTGGGGGCCGGCACCTTCAACCCCGCCACCCTCCTGCGTGTCTTGGGGCCGGAGCCCTGGAACGTGGCCTACGTGGAGCCCTCCCGGCGGCCCACGGACGGGCGCTACGGCGAAAACCCCAACCGCCTGCAGCACTACTACCAATACCAGGTGATCCTCAAGCCTTCTCCCAAGGATATCCAGGAACAATATCTGGATAGTCTCAAGGCCCTGGGGCTCGATCCCCTGGACCATGATATCCGCTTCGTGGAAGACGACTGGGAGTCCCCCACCCTGGGAGCCTGGGGCCTGGGCTGGGAGGTGTGGCTGGACGGCATGGAAATCACCCAGTTCACCTACTTCCAGCAGGCCGGCTCCATTGATCTTCACCCCGTGAGCGTGGAGCTCACCTACGGTCCGGAGCGCATCGCCATGTACATCCAGGGGGTGAAAAGCGTCTACGACCTGGAATGGACCAAGGGCGTCACTTATGGGGACGTGCATCACCGGGGCGAGGTGGAGCACTCCATCTATAACTTCGAGCAGGCGGACGTGGACATGCTCTTCCGCCTCTTCGACATGTATGAGGCGGAATGCCAGCGCATCATCGGCCTGAAACTGGTGCTGCCGGCCTACGATTACTGCCTGAAATGCTCCCACACCTTTAACCTCTTGAACGCCCGGGGGGCCATCAGCGTGGCGGAACGCAGCAGCCTCATCGGCCGGGTCCGCACCCTGGCCCGCCTGTGCGCCGAAGGCTACCTGAAACAACGGGAAGAAATGGGCTTTCCTTTGCTGAAAAGATAGCTCTCAGCTTTCAGCTTTCAGCTTCAAAAACCAGAATTGGTGAACTCAAGAACGAAAAATGAGCGCAGGCGAAAAGCCGGAGAATATTCAATTAAAAGTCGTGGAAAGAAAAGAACAAGCTGATAGCTAATAGCTAATAGCTGACAGCTGACCGCTGATAGCTTCTACGCGAGGATCACCATGGCGAAAGAATTGCTGTTGGAGATTGGTACTGAAGAGATTCCGGCCCGTTTTCTGCCGCCGGTTTTAGAAGAGATGGCCGCCTCTTTCCGCAAGATGTTGGATGCCGAGCGCATCGGGGTGGGGGAGATCCTCACCTGGGGCACCCCCCGGCGTCTGGCCCTGGTGGCCCGGGAGGTGGCCGAGTCCCAGGCCGAGATCACCCAGGAAATCATCGGCCCTCCCAAGGCGGTGGCCCTGGACGCCGCGGGCAAGCCCACCCCGGCGGCCAGCGGGTTCGCCAAGGCCCAGGGGGTTACGGTCTCGGACCTCGTCGAAGTGGACACCCCCCGGGGGGTTTACCTGGCGGTGAGCAAGTCCACCGCGGGGCGGCCCACCGCCGAACGTTTGCCGGAGCTCTTGCCGGCGTTTATCCTGGGGTTGAGCTTCCCCAAGTCCATGCGCTGGGGTTCCGAGACCATTACCTTTGCCCGGCCCATCCACTGGATCCTGGCCCGAATCGGCGGTGAGGTAGTCTCCTTTAAGTTGGGTGATGTGGTGAGCGGCGGAGCCACCCGCGGTCACCGCTTCCTGGCGCCCGCGGCGGTGGAGGTGGCTGATGTTCAGGCCTATATGGCGGCCCTCAAGGCGGCCAAGGTCATCGTGGATCCGGCGGCGCGCCGGGAGTTGCTGGAGCAGGAGTTGGCCCGGGCCGCGGCCGGGGTGCAGGGTGAGGTGGTGCCGAATCCGGGGCTGCTGGAAGAGAACACCTTCCTGGTGGAATATCCTTCCGTGGTGGTGGGCAATTTCGAGGACAAATTTCTGGCGCTGCCCGACGAGGTGCTCATCACCTCCATGCGGGAGCATCAGCGGTATTTCTCTTTGCGGGGCAAAGACGGCCGCCTGCTGCCCCATTTCATCGCGGTGAACAACACCCTGACCCGGGACCCCGAGGTGGTGCGCCAGGGCCATGAGCGGGTAATCCGGGCCCGGCTGGCCGACGCCATGTTCTTCTACCAGGAGGACGCCAAGGTGCCCCTGGCCGACCGGGTGGAGGCCTTGAAAGGCGTGGTGTTCCACTCCCTCCTGGGGACTTCCTACGAGAAGATGGAGCGCTTTCGGGAACTGGCCGCTTATTTGTGTGAAAACTTTGAACTGGAAAATAGAATATCCTTAATAACTATAGGTCCAAAAGAACTAAGCCAAAATGTGCGCCGCGCCGCTACCTTGTGCAAGGCCGACATCGTCACGGAAATGGTGGGGGAATTCCCCAGCCTCCAGGGGGTCATGGGCCGCCAGTACGCCAAGCTCTCCGGTGAGCTCCCGGAAGTGGCCGAGGCCCTCTTTACCCACTACTTGCCCCGCCATGCCGGAGATCTCCTCCCGCAGGATATCGTAGGCATCCTGGTAGGCCTGGCGGACCGCCTGGATACCATCTGCGGCTTTTTCGCCGTTGAGCTAATTCCTAGCGGCACGGCCGATCCGTATGGCTTACGACGGCACGCCCTGGCTATCATCAACATTTTGTTGGATAAACGACTCCATATCGACCTTTCGCAAGCCATCGTGGGCTCCCTTAATTATTGGCTACAACTGGGTAAGATTAGCCTTCCATCACCTCAGGAAGTATCCATTAAGGTCCTGGACTTCTTCCAGACCCGGCTGCAGCATCTCCTCCTGGCGGAAGGCTTTAATCACGAGACTATCACCGCGGTCCTGGCCGCGGGCTGCCGGGACGTGGTGGACGCGGTGGACAAGGTGCGGGCCCTGGAGGAGGTGCGCCAGAGCCCGGAATTTCCGGCCCTGGCCGTGGCTTTCAAACGGGTCATCAATATCGCCCAGGGGGCCGAGCCTGCCGAAGTGACCGCACTGCTCTTCGAGCATCCGGAAGAAAACTTGCTCTTTGAGTCCACGGAATTCATGGAACTGGAAGTGTCCCGGGCCCTGGAGCAGCGGGATTATTCCGGCGTCTGCCAGGCCCTGGCCCGGCTGCGTGGGCCGGTGGACGCCTTTTTCGAGAAGGTGCTGGTGATGGCTGAAGATGCCAATCTGCGCCGCAACCGTCTGGCCCTGCTGGTCCGGATCAGCCGGACCTTCCTGCAGATGGCGGATTTCTCCAAAATTACCACCACCTAGCCATGCGCCGCTGGTTTCGCCGCCAAGGCAAGGAGCAGACCAAGGAGAAAGAGGAAGAGGCTCTGTTCTCCGAAGCCGCCGCACCGGACACGGCGCCGGGACAGGTTTATGCTGCCGGGGCCGATCTGCCCCCGGAGCTCCCGCCGCAACCCTCGCCGCCCCATGAGTTCGAGACGCCGGGGGCCAAGCCCGATGTTGAGGCGACGCTCCCGGAGACGGGGATGGGGGCGATACCGCCGGACTTTCCGGAAGAGCAGGACCTGGAGGCAGGCGCGGACGTTCCCGAAGCCGAAAGGCGCGGGATGTTTCGCCGGTTGCGGGCCCGGCTGAGCCGGACCCGGGAGGCCCTGAGCGGCGGTCTGGACCGATTGGTCAGGGGGCGCAAGGTCGTCGATGCCGAACTCCTGGAAGACCTTGAGGAATTGTTGATTACGGCCGATCTCGGCGTGGACACCAGCCTTTTCCTGATCCAGGCCCTCCAGGAGAAGTTGAAACGCCGGGAACTGGGAGACCTGGACAGGCTCAAAGCCGCGCTCAAGGCGGAGATGGTGGCTTTGCTCACCGCCCCGGCACCCGCCGAGAGGCACGCCCGCCCCTGGGTGGTGATGCTGGTGGGGGTCAACGGCGTGGGCAAGACCACCAGCATTGCCAAGCTGGCGCACCGGGACCTTACCCTTGGCCTCACCCCGCTGCTGGTGGCCGCGGATACCTTTCGGGCCGCGGCGGTGGAGCAGTTGGAGATTTGGGGGGAGCGCGTGGGCGCCGCGGTGGTCAAACAAAAGACCGGGGCCGATCCGGCCGCGGTGGTCTTCGACGGTCTGGCCGCGGCCCTGGCCCGGGGGGTGGATACGGTGTACGTGGATACCGCGGGGCGGCTCCACACCAAGGTCAACCTGATGGAGGAGCTGAAAAAGATTCACCGCACCGCGGCGAAAAAAATTTCCGAGGCGCCCCATGAGGTGCTCCTTATCCTGGACGCCACCACGGGCCAAAACGCCCTGAGCCAGACCCGGTTATTCCACGCAGCCGTGGGGGTGACGGGCCTCATCTTTACCAAGATGGACGGCACCGCCAAGGGCGGGGTGGCCCTGGCGGTGGTGCACGAAACCGGAATACCCCTGCGCTACATCGGAGTGGGGGAGGGCATGGAAGATCTGCGGCCTTTTGAACCCGAGGCCTTTGTGGAGGCGATCCTGGGGGAATAGGGGGTAACAGCAGGGCCTGGCCGGTTATCGAGCCAAGGTTCAGACCCATGGCTTTTCACCAAGGAAATCAAATGATAATTCCAATTTTATATTCATATAACAAAATTTTTTTCTTCGCTCCCTTAATAAAACCCCGGGAAAGTCAGTCTAATACATTTTGAAGTCGGAATTGTACGCCGCAGGATAGACTGGCCGGCGCGCAGGCAGAGAATCATTGGGCACCCAAACAACTTTCTGGCGGAAACCCTACGTGCTGTATTACTGGCTGCCCCCCATCCTTTGGGGGCTGACGGTTCTGGTCATGTCGGGAAATTTGGGTTCGTTCAAAAACACCCTGGGCCTGATCAATTGGCTGACGTCCTGGTTCGTAGCGCTCATCCCGGTGGAGCTTGGGACGATTAATTTTTATATGCGGAAAACCGGCCATGCCACGGCTTATGGCCTCATGTTTTTCCTGTGGTTCCGGGCTTTTTATGCACATGGGGACTTCGGGCCGCGGCGCTCTCTCTTTTATTCTTTAGGAATGAGTCTGTTCCTTGCCTCCATGGATGAGGGGCACCAATGGTTTCTTTCCTCCCGGACGGGTAGTATCTGGGATGTACTGTTGGATCTGTCCGGTTCCATTCTTACTGCGCTCATCACGTTCGCCGTATGGATATCCAGGGACTATGTCGGTTCCAGACCCATGATGAGCTTTTGGCGGAGGCCCCACTTGCTTTCTTACTGGCTCCCCCCCTTACTTTGGACTCTGGCAATGCTGGTTATGGCGAGGGGGGTGGTTCCGGTCGATAGCACTATGGGGGCGCTCAAGTGGTTCGTGTCCTGGTTTGCAACTGTAGGTTTGGTTCAGCTCAAGATTCTCAATCTCTATTTGTGGAAAATTGGCGGTTTTCTGGCTTACGGCATCCTTTATGTTCTCTGGTTCCGGGCTTTTCAGAGACATGCGGGCGCCAGTCTGGGTGGCGCCTTCCTTTTGGCCTTGGGCCTCTGCGTCTTACTTTTCACTTTGACATTAAACCGTCAAGGTCATGAAGGGATCTGGGCAGCAATCAACTGGGATAACCTTCAGGGGTTATCCGGCTCCTGTCTGGCGGCGTTGATTACCTTTGCGGTCATGACGCCCCGTAACCTTGTCCTCCCCAGGTCCAAGAGAGCCATAGCGAAGTCATGGACTTCAAGAGAGCCTGGAAGGGGAAGAAAAACCCAACGAGGGATTCCGACCAGCTGGTGGAGGAAGCCACACCTGCTTGCTTACTGGCTCCCCCCCTTACTTTGGAGTCTGGCAATGCTGGTTATGGCGAGTGGGGTGATTCCGGTCAGCAGCACCATGGGAGCGCTCAAGTGGTTCGTGTCCTGGTTTGCGCTGGTGGATTTATTTCAGCTTAAGATGCTCAATCTCTATCTGTGGAAAACCGCCAAGGTCCTATCTGGCGGCATTCTTTATGTGCTCTGGTTCCGGGCTTTTCGGGCGCATGCGGGTTATGGGCCATGGCGCTCGTGCCTCTGGGCTTTGGGGTTTTGCCTGCTTTTTTCCTCCCTGGGCGAGGGACTACCATGGTTTTTCCCCTCCCGCGGCACCGGTAGCCATGATGTTATCCTGGATCTCGCCGGCTCCAGCCTGGGGGCGTTGCTCACCTTTGCGGTGTGGACGCCCCGGAGCGGAGCCATACCCCTGGTAACCGGGCAGCACACCGCGGGATCGGAATAATCTTGCGGCGCTTCCCTTGAAATCCGCCGAGGGAGAATTTACGTTAGCTGCATAACTGGTTAAGGATATGGCACATGGTTCTTGCACACCCCAACATGATTTCAGCGACAACATCCTTATGACTTCCACGACAAAACGTTTGAGAGCGGGCGGCGTCGGCCGCCGGGCGGCAAGGTGGGTTGCCGGGCGGCGGCGGGTTTGGCTGCTGGTGGCCCTGTTGGCTGTGTCCTGGTTGTCCCTGAACGCCATACCCGCCAGAGCGGCGGATGACGGCAACCTCTTTAATCAGGTGGTGGAGCACAAACTGGCCAACGGCCTCAAGGTGCTGCTCTTGCGGGAGCCCCGGGCTCCCATCATTACCCTGCAGGTCTGGTACCGGGTGGGATCTCGCAATGAAGCCCTGGGCAAGACCGGCATCTCCCACCTCTGCGAGCATATGATGTTCAAAGGCACGGCCAAATACGATCCCAAGTATTTCTCCCGGGAGGTCCAAAAGGTGGGCGGCACGGATAATGCCTTTACCTCCAGGAATTATACCGCCTACTTTGAGACCGGCCCCAAGGACCAGTTGCGGCACTGGCTGGAGATGGAAGCGGACCGCATGCGGGGCATCAACGTCGACGCCAAGGCCTTCGGGCTCGAAAAGCAGGTGGTCCTGGAAGAACGGCGCATGCGCACCGAAGACGATCCGGTGAGCTTTATGCAGGAAGCCGCCATGGCCGCCACCTTTGAAGCCCACCCGTACCAGTGGCCGATAATCGGCTGGCTCCACGACATTGAAAGCATCTCCCTGGATGATTACCGCACCTACTACCATCGCTATTATCTTCCCAATAACTGTACCCTGGTGGTGGTGGGTGATATTGACCCCAAGGAGGCCCTCACCCAGATCGAAGCAACCTTCGGCCAGTTGCCGGCGGGACCGGTGCCCCCCAAGGTTACCGCCAAGGAACCGAAACATTACGGGCCGAGCCGGGTGGAGGTGCAGCGGGAGGCCCAATTTCCTTCTATCCTGATAAACTATCACGTTCCCAACTGGCAGAATGACGATGCCTATCCCCTCGAGCTGCTGTCCCGCATCCTGTCGGCGGGGCGCAGCTCCCGTCTGTACCACGACCTGGTGTACCAGCAGAAACTGGCCCTGGAGGCCGGGGCGGACTATGATCTCGACACCACCGACCCCTTTATCTTCTCGTTTTACGGCCAACCCATGCCGGGGAAGACCATAGCCCAGCTGGAGGCGGCCCTGAAAGCCGAGATCAAGCGGCTGCAGACCGACCTGGTAGAAGCCAAGGAACTGCAGAAGGCCAAGAACCAGACCGCGGCGTCTTTTTACATGGCCATGGATTCCATCTTTTACCGGGGCATGCTGTTGGGGCGGACGGAGACTGTGGCCCGCTGGACCCTGCTCAAAGACTACATTCCCAAAATCCAGCAGGTCACCAGTGAGCAGATCCGGGAAGTGGCCAAAAAATATCTGGTAGCGGATAACCGGACCGTGGGGATCCTGGTCCCCCTGAAGACGACCGGCAAGGCCCCCACCAGCCATTTCCGGCCGGGAGGGGAGATTCGGTGAGCCCCGAGGGCAGAGGTTGGCTTTATCAATCAGGCGCGATGGTAATGGAGAAAAACGTGCTCAAACGTTTTACTTGGGTAGTCATGGGGGTGATGCTTTGGAGCACCGCGGTCCTGGCGGCGCCACCCCCCCAGGTGCTGGGAACCCGGGAGAAACTGCCCAACCAGCTGGTGTGGTTGTTCTCCCGGCAGGCCGAACTCCCCCTGGTGACTCTGGAACTCCTCATCAAGGCGGGAACCCTGGACGAACCCCCCGGGAAGGAGGGTCTGGCCAACCTGACGGCCTCCCTCCTGCTCAACGGCACGAAATCCCGTCTTTCGGCCAAGATCGCGGAAGAACTGGACTTTATGGGGGCGCGCCTCTCGGCCTCGGGGGGCGATGATTACGCCACGGTGGGCCTGACGGTGCTCAAAAAGGACCTGGGCCCCGCTCTGGACCTCCTCAAGGATATCCTGATGCACCCCACCTTCCCGCCGGCGGAAGTGAAGCGGAAGGTGAGCCAGTTCAAAGCGGCGCTGGTCAGCGAACAGGATGAGCCCATGGTGGTGGCCTCCCGGGCCTTTGTCCGGGAGCTTTACGGGGCCTTTCCGTACGGCCATCCGGTCATAGGCACCCAAAAGGGTTTGTCGGCCATTACCCGGAAGGACCTGGTGGAATTTCACCGGAAGTATTATTGTCCCAATAATGCCGTCTTAAGTGTCGTGGGAGACTTAACCCCGGACGAGGCGCGCCAGTGGGTTACTAAAACCTTCGGCGGCTGGACCCCGGCCCCGATCGCGGCGCCGAAGCTGCCTGCCATCCCGCCCCTGACGCAACGCCGGGTGGTGGAGATCGATAAAGATATCAGCCAGGCCAACATTATCCTGGGAAATCTGGGGATCGCCCGGAAAAATCCGGATTTCTATGCCTTCCAGGTAATGAATTACATCCTGGGGGGCGGGGGGTTTTCTTCCCGGCTCATGGATGATATCCGGGTCAACCGGGGGCTGGCTTATAGTGTTTACAGTTCCTTTGCACCGAGGTTGGAGCCCGGGCCCTTCCTCGTGGCCCTGGAGACCAAGAACGCCACCGCCGGTGAGGCCATTACCCAAGTCGTGGAACAACTCCGGCGCATCCAGGCCCAACCGGTGACCCCGGAGGAGCTCAAGGAAGCCAAGTCATATCTGATCGGCAGTTTCCCCCGGAAGATGGATTCCATGTCCAAACGCGCCTGGCTCTTGGGGTACGTGGAGGTCTACGGCCTGGGGCTGGATTACCCCTGGCGCTATCCGGAACTCATTCAACACTTATCGCCTGCTGATATCCAGAAGGTAGCCGATAATTATATCCAACCGAAAAATTATCTCCTGGTGGTCGTGGGGAAGAAGTCCGCCATGACGTCCCTGTCGGGTACATTACCCAGTCAGAAGAAAGAGGAGAAGAAAGAGGAGAAGAAGGATGAAAAAAAGTAGCCTGATAATTAGTCTCATGGTGGTCGGAGCCCTGCTGGGTCTGGGACCCCTGGGCCCCATGTCGCAGCCGTCCTGGGCCCAGACCCAGCCCCAGACCCAGCCCCAGACCCAGCCCCAGACCCAGCCCCCCGCCTATTTGGCCCCGGATACCTTCGCCAAGTTGGCCAAGCAGGTTTCGGGCGCGGTGGTGAACATCAGTACGGAGAAAGTGGTAAAAAATCAGATGCGGGAATATTTCGGGCAAGGTCAAGGCCAGTCGCAGCCTAAAATGAGGCCGGGACCGGGACCGGGACCGGAAAATCCCTTTGGTCCGGAAGGCCCTTTCCGGGATTTCCGGGATTTCTTCGATAAGTTTTTCGGGCAAATGCCCAAGAGCTTCAAGACCCGCAGTCTGGGTTCCGGGTTCATCATCGATCCCAAGGGCTATGTGGTGACCAATAACCACGTGGTAGAAGGGGCGGAGAAGATCAAGGTCATCCTGGTGGGAGGCAAGGAATACCAGGCCACCATCAAAGGCCGGGACCCCAAAACCGACCTGGCCCTCATCCAGATCGTCAATCCGCCGGCGGATTTGCCGTTTCTCAAGATGGGGGATTCCGACGCCATTCAAGTGGGAGATTGGGTCATGGCCGTGGGCAACCCCTTCGGCCTGGGCCATACCGTCACCCAGGGGATTATCAGCGCCAAAGGCCGGGTGATCGGCGCCGGGCCCTATGACAACTTCCTGCAGACCGATGCCTCCATCAACCCGGGGAACAGCGGCGGCCCGCTCCTCAACCTCAATGGCGAGGTGATCGGCATCAATACCGCGATTTTGGCTTCCGGACAGGGCATCGGTTTTGCCACGCCCAGCAATATCGCCAAGTTCGTCATCCCGCAATTACGGGAAAAAGGCAAGGTGATTCGCGGGATGATCGGGGTGCAGGTGCAGAATGTCACTCCGGAATTGGCCAAGAGCTTCGGGATGTCCGAACCGAGAGGCGCCCTGGTGGCCGAAGTCAACCCCGGCTCGCCGGCGGCCAAAGCGGGTGTCCAGCGGGGTGATATTATCATCGAATTCAACGGCCATCCCATCCATGAGATGAATGAATTGCCCCGGATGGTGGCGGATACGGCCCCGGGTTCGAAAGCCACCTTCAAGGTCCTGCGCCAGGGTAAGGAAAAGACCTTGCACCTGACCATCGCGGAACTTACCGAAGAACGCCCAGCCCAGGCCAGAGAAGAAGCCAAGGGCGAGAAAACCCCTCTGGGTCTGGAGGTGCAGAATTTGGACCCGAATCTGGCCCGGCAGTTCCGCCTGCGCGACAGTAAAGGAGTGGTGGTGGTCCAGGTGGAGCCTGGCAGTCCCGCGGCTGAGGCCGGCCTGCGAGCCGGAGACCTGATCCTGGAAGTGGACGGCACGGTGGTCAGCACCGTCAAAGAATATAGCACGGTCGTCGGCAAGCTGAAGAAAGATACCGTGGCCCGCCTTTTGATCAAGCGCATGGGCCGTACCATCTACCTGACGGTGGAGATTCCGAAATAATCTGACGCCCGCTCCCCCGATGGGAAAGACGTAGAACCTGTGATGC
>JBAVUP010000204.1:0-32442 GCA_049696835.1 Desulfobaccales bacterium | reverse complement strand
TGTGGCTGTGGGGGTGTTACCCGCCCAGCGCCCTGGAGCTGGATTACGGCAACTCGGTGCGGAACAACATCGCCCAACAGGTGGTAAATCCCCGGGCCGGGGATGAGCCGGCGCCCGCCGTGGGGCTAAACCCCCAGGCCGCCGCCAACGAGTTGGACAAGTATAATAAGAGCTTCAAGACGGAAGAAAAGAAAACCCTGGAAATGAAGCTATCTCAATAAGCCGGTCGGCACGCAACGCGGGAGGGAACGCGGGTGTATCTTGACCATCTCACCATTTCAGTTCTGTTTGGAACCGGGACCGGGGGCCAGCACGCGGACATCCGTGGCGTCCTGGACAGCTTCCCGAAACTGAAAGTATTAGATCAATCTTCTGATCCCCAAAGCTTTCTCAGCCACCACCAGGATGTCTCACCGGATGTGGTTCTGGTGGAAATGAACGGCGACAGTCGAGTTCCGGAGTGGCTGGAGAACCTCACCCAGGAACTGCCCCAAACCCAAGTCTTGGTCTGTTCGTACAACCGGGAACCGGATTTCTTGATCCGGGCTATGCAAGTGGGGATTCGGGAATTTCTGCCCCTGCCCTTAACCAAACCGGATCTTGAAGCCGCTCTCAACCGGGTGTCGGTTGCCAGAAGGCGCCTCCAACCGGTGGATAACCGGAAAGGCAGCATCATTGTGGTTACCGGTCACAAGGGGGGGGTGGGGGCCACCACGGTCGCCGTCAATCTGGCCGATGGACTGGCGGAGCTGGCCGGGGAACGCGTGGCCCTCGTGGACCTGGGTCGGCCTTTTCCCGATGTGGCTAATTTCCTGGATCAGGAATCCAAATATTCCATCACCGACTTGATCCAGAATATTTCCAGCCTCGATCAATCCTTTATCCAGAGGATTATGCAGCCGTATGGCAAAAAATTGGCGATCCTGCATGGGTGCTCGGATTTCAGAGACCAGGAAAGTATTGACCTGGAAATGCTGGAACGGGTCTTGACGCAGTTGCGTCAAATGTATGCGTATGTCGTCATCGATCTCAGCCATTGGTTGGATGAATTATTCCTCAAGGTGGTGAGTGAGGCCGATATGGTGGTCATGCTCACTTGCCTCACCATCCCGGATATCAGAAACCTGAAGAAACTCTGGCCGTATCTCATGGAATGGCATCAAGACCGGCGCAAAATCAAGATTGTCGTGAACCGCTATGATAACAGTAAGGATCTGTATTTGCGCGATCTGGAGCAAATCATGCAGCATGATGCTTTCCTTACCCTCCCCAATGACACCGCGACGATGATGCAGTGTCTGAACCAGGGGACGCCGCTGATGTCCGGCGCGCCGCGCTCCAAGCTCTGCCGCAGTATCAAGGAAATGGCCGCCCAGCTTTTGAAAGAACTGGGTGTCGAGGATCAGGATGCCGACTTCGCCGCCAGGAAAAAATTCTGGTTGTTTTAAGGGGATCTTGTAAGTGAGCTGGTTAGAATACAGTAAAAAAGACAAGGGTTCCTTGAAACGGCCCAAACCCGTCACCGGGCCGCCGCCGCAGGAACTCGTGATTGTCCCGCCCCGACCGGATGATGGTCGCGAGACCCGTCTCTATGAAGTCAAGAGACGCATTCATCACCGCTTACTCGAGCGGCTGGATCTGAGCCAGTTGGAGGACCTCGATGAGACCGTCAGAGCCACCGAAATCCGTCAGGCTCTCGGTCTCCTCCTGGAAGAAGAAAAAGAGCCCCTCAATATGCGGGAGAGGGCCCGCCTGGCCCGGGAAATGGAATTTGAAATCCTGGGTTTGGGACCTCTGGAACCCCTATTGATGGATCCCTCCATATCGGATATTTTGGTCAACCGCTATAATCAGGTCTACATTGAACGCAAGGGCCGCCTGGAAGTAGCCGACGTGCGTTTCCAGGATAATGCCCATCTCTTAAAAATCATCAACAAGATCGTCAGTAATGTGGGCCGGCGCATCGATGAATCCGTGCCCATGGTGGATGCCCGCCTGCCGGATGGCTCCCGGGTCAATGCCATTATCCCGCCGTTGGCCCTTGATGGTCCGATGCTGTCTATCCGCCGGTTTTCCGTGCAACGCCCCAGCCTGGAGGATCTCGTTGAAAAAGGCAGTCTGACGGCGGAGATCGCCGAAATTATTAAATCCGTGGCGGTGTCCAGATTGAATATCCTCATATCCGGCGGTACCGGCGCCGGTAAAACCACCTTGCTCAATATCCTCTCCGGGTATATTCCGGCCAGCGAACGTATCATTACCATTGAAGATTCCGCGGAACTGCAATTGCAGCAGGAGCACGTTTGCCGCCTGGAAACTCGACCGGCCAACATCGAGGGCAAAGGTGAGGTCTCCCAAAGGGATTTAGTCAAGAACTGCTTGAGAATGAGGCCGGACCGGGTAATCGTCGGCGAGGTCCGCGGCGCGGAAGTCATTGACATGCTCCAGGCCATGAATACCGGCCATGAAGGGTCCATGACCACCGTCCACGCCAACACGGCCCGGGACGCCCTCCTCCGCCTGGAAACCATGATCTCGCTGTCCGGCATCACCATCCAGGAAAAGGCCATGCGCCAAATGATCAGCTCCTCCTTAGATATCGTCATCCAATTGGTGCGCCACAGCGACGGCGTCCGCCGCATGGTCGCCTTTTCTGAGATCACCGGGATGGAGAGCGGCGTCATCAGCATGCAGGATATTTTTGTGTTTGAACGTCAAGGCATTGATGAACAGGGCAAAATTTTAGGGCGCTTTGCCGCCACCGGGGTGCGGCCCCGGTTCGTGGAGCGTTGTCGATTGTTCGGCGTGCCCTTGCCCGACAACATGTTTATGCCGCCGACTCGCCCCCTGGGGCGGTGATCTGCCAATCGAGAGGGGGGATATGGATTTCCAGGGCAACTATAATTTAGCCGGTATGGATGTCCAGTACGCCATGGGACTGGTGGGGCTCTTTGTCGGAGTGTGCCTGTTGATCACCGGCATCAACTATTGTGTGCTTGAGCCCCTCCGCCAGCGGCGCATCGTCCATCAACGCCTCAAGGGCAGCAAACGGGAGCAAGAGGTCCGGGCCCAGATCTTCAAGGCTTACCAGGATTCCAAAGACAGTCTGGTCTTGAGTATTGCCGACCGCCTCTTCGGCTGGGGCAAGGTGGAAAACCTCCAAAAGCAATTGCTGCAAGCCGACATCTATATGGCTCCCAATATCTTTATCTGTATCATCATCTTTCTCGGGGCCTTAGGATTTTTAATCGGCTCCATGGTGGGCAGATTGATCTGGTCTCTGGGGCTATCTCTCCTCCTCGGGATGTTCCCCATCGTCTTCATGCGCTTTATGCGGCGGCGGAAAACCATGAAGATCGAAAAGCATATGCCCGATGCCATGGAGTTGCTGGCCAGGTCTCTGAAAGCCGGCCACACTTTGCAGTCCACCCTGGAACTCGTAAGCCAGGAAATCCCCAAACCCTTGGGCACTGAAATGCGTATCACCTATGAAGAACAGCGCCTCGGCCTCAGCATGATGCAGGCTTTCCGCCGCATGGGGGAACGGGTGGCCAGTCAGGATCTGCGGTATTTCGTCACCGCGGTTTTGATCCAGGCGGAGACCGGGGGCAATCTGGCCGAAGTACTCGAAAACATCGGCAGCATTATTCGCGAACGCCTGAAGTTGAAGGGTAAGGTCCAGGGCCTCACCGCCGAAGGACGATTCTCCGCCATGATCCTGAGTTTCTTGCCCTTTGGCACCTTCATCGCCTTTTATTTCATCAACCGGGAATATGTCATGACCTTGCTCCGGGATCCCCTGGGAAACAAGTTATTAACCGCCGGGATCATCAGTATTACCATCGGCATCTTGATCATGAAAAAAATGGTTACCATTAAAGTCTAAAGGAGCGGAGAATGACGGGCCTCAGTTGGATCATTTCTACAGCCAGTTTCGCCACGGTGGCCTTCCTGATCTATGGCATCCTCACGTATTATGGCAGTCGTCGGGTAGTGCGGGACCGCTTCAAAAAGGTCAACTCCGACTCCATACCGCTAATTTACCGCGAAGAAGCCAATACCTTTAAAAAACAGTTTTTGGATTGGATTTCCTCCCTGGGGAAGTTCGCCATGGACAGCAAAGACGATGGTTCCAAGGTCCGCTTTGAGTTGATCCAGGCCGGGTTTCGCCATCCCAAGGGACCAACCATTTATTTCGGCCTCCGGGTTATCCTGGCGGTGGTGCCGGCCTTCATCTATATCCTGGCTCAAGCCATGGACGGCGTCGTCACCAAAGGTAACCTCATAACCTGCTTCATCCTCGCCGGGGCGGGATTCTATCTCCCCCCCTATGGCCTGAGATTCCTGAGCCGTCGGCGTCAGGATCGCATCGACAAAGCTCTCCCGGATGTCTTGGACCTGCTCATTGTCTGCATGGAGGCCGGCTTGTCCCTGCAGGCTACCATCAATCGCGTCTCCGATGAAGTGAAGGGCATCTGCTTGGATTTCTATACGGAATTGCAGATTACCAATGCCGAGTTGCGGACCGGGGTCAACCGGGAAGTCGCCCTCAAGAGTTTGGGGGAGCGTACCGGCGTGCAGAACCTCAAGGCCCTGGTCGGGCTGATGATCCAATCGGATCGCATGGGTGCCAGCATCGTCCAATCCCTGCGGACCCACGCCGCTTTTCTCCGAGTCCAACGCGCCCAGAAGGCTGAAGAAAAGGCCGCCAAACTGCCGGTGAAGATCCTGTTCCCCATGCTCTTGTTTATCTTCCCGGCAATCTTCATTGTGGTACTGGGACCCGCGGCCATCAAGATAAGCAAAACTTCCTTTTTTGGCGGTCACTAACGCAGGAGGGCAGCGAAAATGTCAAGCGCCGGCAACGTGATCAGGCCGCAGGAGAACGGGTCCGGAGGCAGAGGAGCTTGGCTGGTCTTGCTGGCGGTGGCGCTGGTGCTGGGCAGCGGCTGTGCGGGTCGCGACTCCGGAGTCGGCTACGGCAATGAGTTTGCCCAGGGAGTGCGGCCCGACTCCGGCGATACCGCCCGCGTGTTGCAAAATGCCCATTATTTCAAGTTGATGGGCCAACCCGCCATGGCCTTAAAGGAGCTGGAGGAAGCCCATCGCCAGAAGCCTGGTGATGTTAAGGTGACCAACGCCCTGGGCCAATACTACGACGAGGTGGGGATGAGCGACCGGGCCCAACAGATCTATCAGGAGGCCCTGACCCTGGAACCGGATAACCCGGTTCTCAATAACAACCTGTGCTATTCTTATTATCTGGCAGGCAACTGGCGGCAGGCTGAAACCTGTTACCGCCAACTCTTAGTTCGCCAGCCTCAAAATCAGGCTGCCCGCAATAACCTGGGCCTGTTGCTGTGTCGCCAGGGGCGCGGGGAGGAAGCCAAGCGGCTGTGGCAAGAAACCGAAGGAAAGGCAGTGGCGGACCAGAAATTGGGGGAAGTCCTGGCGGCCCTGGGCAGGACCGGGGAAACCCGTTATGCCCGGCAACCCCGGCCAACTGCGGCTGGACAGGGCGCCGCCCCGCTGGTCCCCCAACATCTGGCCAAGGCTACTGCTACCGTCGGTCCACCGCCGCCGAAGCCCTCACCGCCGGCGCATCAGACCGCGCTGCAATCCGAATCCCCTGCCTCTGACGCTACAGCTGCGGGTGCCCCGGCCAAACTGGTGGCCGCCCCGCGGCCGGGGCCGGAATCTTCCCATCCCTCCCGGAAAGTTCCGGCCCCCATGCCTTTTGCAGATCGGCTGGCCGCGGCCAAGCCCGTGTCAGCCGTGACCCAGCCCGAGTCCCCGGCCCCAACCAGGCCGGCCGGGTCGGCCATACCGCGGGCTGGTACCCCGGCGCCGGCGACTTCCGCCGCTCCGGTCTCCCCATCCGCCACCCCCAAGGTCACGCTGGCGGCGGAGACCAAGCCGGCAGCTTCCCAGGCAGTGTCCCCCGACCCACCAGGGCCGCAGCAGGTTGCGCCCGCGCCTTCCCCGGGAAAACGCCGGGCCGCGCGGGCAAAGCCTATCACTGCCAAAGAACTCATGGAGACCAATATCGCGTTGATCAACGGCAATGGCATCCCGGATCTGGCCCGCCACACCCGGTCAGAGCTTTCCCTGGAAGGCTTTAACGTGGTCGCCATCGCTAATTATCTGGATTTCGGCGTGGATCGCAGCGTCATCTATTACCGGCCCGACTCCGAACGGGTGGCGGCGGTCTTGCATCATAAGTTTTTCCCCGGAGCCGCCATTGAGCCGAACCTCCGGCTGGCTGCCAATATCGATGTTAAGGTGATCCTGGGTCGGGATCTGCTCTCGCAAGCACAGGTGGCCGCACCGGCGGCGGATCGGAAGCGCTTGAATTGACCGAAGGCCCAGGACCGGGAGGATGGACAGGCTTGATCAAAGGAGGCTTACGGGTCCCCGCCAGAAAGCCCCGACCCGGGAAAAGTCGGGCTCGACTGGCCTGGGGGACGCCTCCGGCCCTTTCTTGGGCGGAGGCGCCGCCGCCGCGCCCCGGCGACGCGCGGTGCGATCTTTTTCTAAAGGAGCCCCGGCGCTTCGGTGGTGCAATCCCGGCGGAGCATCTCTTGACATCAGTGCAGATTGTTGCTAAAGAGCCTTTAGAGATAGGAAATAACGGCGTGGAGGTTGAACGGGAACAAGGAATAACCATGACCAGGATTCTCCTTGCCGATGAACATCAGATTGTGCGCCAGGGCCTCAAGGCCTTATTCGAGCGGGAAGCTGACCTGGAGGTTGTCGGGGAGGCCGACAATGGGCCGACCCTGGTGCGGTTGGTCCGCGATCTGGCCCCCGACCTCGTCCTGTTAGACCTCGGCTTACCCGATCTCCAGGGTGTGGACGCGGTCCGGCAGATCCTGGCCGCGGCCCCCGGGGTGAAAATCCTGGTCCTGTCGAATCTTATCGACCGGCGCTTTGTGGCCAACATCCTCAAAGCGGGCGCCACGGGTTATCTCCTGAAAGACTGCGCTTTCGAGGAATTGACCAAGGCTATCCGCACGGTCCTGGAAGATAAGACTTTTATCAGCGCCGGGCTCTCGGATATCGTCATCCAGGATTATATTGAGGCCTTGCATGCCAGTGAAGCCCGCTTTCGCACCATCTTCGAAGGCGCGCCCTGGGGAATTGCCTTGGTGGATAGAGATGGCCGCATCGTGGCCAGCAACCCCAGTTTGCAGCGCCTCCTGGGGTACCAGCAGGCCGAACTCCTGACCCGGGGGTTTGCCGATTTTCTCCGGTCTGAGGATGCCCGCCGGTGCCAGAACCTCTTCCGGGAATTGGTGGAGGGCGGCTCCCCGGGCTTGCGGGAGGAAGTCCCTTATATCCATAAGGATGGGCGGGTGATCTGGAGTCGTTTAACCATTTCTCCCTTCGGGGCCCCCAAGGCCGAAGACCAGTTCGCCATCTGTATAATCGAGGATATCAGCACTCAAAAGCGGGCCGATAAAGACATCCGCACGTACCAGGAACAGCTCCGGTCCGTGGCCTCGGAGTTGTCCCTTACTGAAGAACGGGAGCGGCGCCGCCTGGCCACCGACCTCCATGACCATGTGGGTCAGATTCTGGCCCTGGCCCAAATCAAGCTGGGAGCCATCCGGGAATCAGCCTCCTCCACCCACCTGGCCGAACCCATGGATGATATCCGCCGCCTCATTGAACAAACCATTCGATACACCAGGTCATTGACCTTCGAGCTCAGCCCTCCCATCCTCTATGATCTCGGGTTTGAAGCCGCGGTGGAGTGGCTCGCCGAATTGATGCAGGACCAGCACGGCATTACCATCAAGGTCCAGGTCGACCGGGCTTCCAAGCCCTTGAACGACGAGTTTCGCGTCCTGCTCTTCCAGACCGTGCGCGAGCTGTTGGGCAATGTCGTCAAACATACCAACGCCAGACATATTCGGGTCTTTATCGCCAGGGAGCATGATACCCTGCAAGTCAAGGTGGAAGATGACGGCTTGGGGCCGGGGACGTCGCCGGAATTCCCCTCGGATGGGCCCCATGCCTTTGGGTTCTTTAGCATCAGAGAACGCTTGAAATATCTGGGGGGATCGCTTAATGTGGAGACTGAACCGGGGTGGGGAACCAGGGTCACCTTAGGGGTGCCCTTGCAATATTGATAGACCGGGGGGGGACATGGTCACAAAGATTCTGATCGCGGATGATCACCAGATTGTCCGTCAGGGACTGCGCTTCTTACTGGAGAAGGAGCCGGACATGAAGGTGGTGGCGGAGGCCGAGGACGGGCGCACCACCGTGCGGTTGACCCGGGAGTTGAACCCCGGCATCATTATCATGGATGTCGCCATGCCGGATCTCAACGGCATTGAGGCTACGCGACAGATCATCGCCGAGTTTCCCAATACCAAGGTCATCGCGCTGTCCATGTATGCCGACCGCCGCTTTGTGGTCAATATGTTAAAGGCCGGCGCTTCGGGCTACCTCCTGAAAGATTGCGCCTTTGAAGAACTGGCCCGGGCCATCCGGGTCGTGCTGGCGCACAAAACCTACCTGAGTCCCGGGGTGACCGACATCCTGGTCAAGGACTGCAAGCTGGGGGCCCCGCCCTCCGAGGTCTCGGCCTTTGGGGTCTTGACCCCGAGGGAGCGGGAAGTTTTGCAGCTCATGTCCGAAGGCAACTCCACCAGCAAAATCGCCGACTTTCTCCATGTAAGCGTCAAGACCGTGGAGAGCCATCGTCAGCAACTGATGCAGAAGTTGAATCTCCGCAGTGTGGCGGAACTCACCAAATATGCCATCCGGGAAGGTTTGACCTCATTGGAATCGTAGGTTCCATGGCCTCATCGCCCGATGCGCCGAGCGGCCCCAAAAAGCCGGGGGGAACAAGGAGGTTCCCCCTTTTTCATTTTGAGGGGCCTGGGTGAGATCGTGGATTACCGGTTAGTGCGCCCTTCTGAGAAATATCGACGGTAACAAATCGCGGAGAACTGCCCGCCACTGTCCGCGGCAGGACCATCCGGCTTCCCCCCCCCCTGATGAAACAGGGACTCCCCGTCTCTGCCCATACCCCCCATCTCCCCATAAATAACGAGCATATGTCATAAACTGTTGCGCTTTCAAGATTTTAATGTTATAGATGGCAAACTCAAATTCTGCACGGGCAGAGCTTCAAACTGTCAGCCATGAAGCGGGCCAACCTGCTGCAATTCCCCTCTGTGCGTTGTCAAAATCTTACTCCGCCTCCGGCCCGCGCCTGACTCCATCACCATAAAACCGAAACCATTGGAGGAAAACCGGTTTGAGAACTCTCATCATATTTTTGCTCTTAGCTATCCCGGCCGGGGCTCAACCCTGGCCCCAAACCCCTCCCCACATCGGCAGACTCAAACTTAAGCAAGAGTACTGGGACTACATCAAGGAAGCGGCGCGACGTTACCAGATCTCACCTTATCTCATCCAGGCGGTATGCGCCATCGAATCGCGCTATGACCCTGACGCGCAGTCGGGGAGATGCTTCGGTCTGATGCAATTGCATCAGGACACCGCCAGAAAGTATGGGGTGGACGCGCACGACCCCCGGGAAAATATCATGGGCGGAGCGGCTGTCCTGGCCAGGCTGATGCACAAATACCACGGCAATATCAGGATGGTGTTGCACGTGTATAATGCTACCTGCACTCTCGCCTATGAGCGCGAGGTTATCCGGGCTTATAAACAGGCCCGGAACTTCGAAACCTCTGCCTTACCATCTGACCGGCACCACAATTAGGTGCCGTCCGCCGCCCTGCCCCCCGCTCCCTTGCTATTCCCTGGACAAAGCCGCCGGCCTCGGATAGAATCCCCATCATCGCGAGCTTGGCTCTGACCCATGGACCCGGACCGAGCGTCGAGCCGGCCTCCCAGGGAGAGCCCCCGGAGATTATAAAACCCATGAAACGCACCCTGTTGCTCAACCCGCCATCTTTCCAGGACTTTGATGGCGGCGCCGGTTCGCGCTATCAGGCCACCCGCGAGGTCACGTCTTTCTGGTATCCCACCTGGCTGTGCTACCCCGCCGGCCTCATTCCGGAGAGCCGGGTGGTGGACGCCCCGCCGGAAAATCTCACCGTGGACCAGGTGGCCGCCTTGGCGTCTGATTTCGAATTGGCCGTACTCTTCACCACCCAGCCGTCATTCCGGCACGATTTGGCCACCGTCAGCCGTCTCAAAGAGCACAACCCCGGCCTCCTGGTGGGCCTGGTGGGCCCCCAGGTGAGCATCCTGGCCGAAGAATCCCTCGAGGCCGGCCCCCAGGTGGACTTTGTCGCCCGCCGGGAGTTCGATTATAGCGTCTTGGAGGTGGCCCAGGGACGCCCCTGGAAGGACATCCAGGGGGTCAGCTATCAGGCCGACGGCCGCATCCATCATAACCCGGACCGCCCCTTCCTCGAGGATCTGGATGCTCTGCCCCTGGTGACGGAGATTTACCACCGGGACCTGACCATGGAGCATTACGTGATCCCCTACCTGCGCTACCCCTACGTCTCGTTCTATACCGGCCGGGGCTGCCCGGGCCATTGCGTCTACTGCCTCTGGCCCCAGACCTTTACCGGCCGGCGCTACCGGGTGCGCAGCGTGGGCAACGTCGTGGCCGAGGTCCGCCGGTCCCTGGAGCTCTTTCCCCAGGCCGCGGAAATCTTCTTTGACGACGACACCTTCACCGCCGACGGCGAGCGGGCCCGGCAGCTCAGCCGGGAATTTGCTCCCCTCAACTTTGTCTGGTCAGCCACCGCCCGGGTCACCACCTCGTACGAGACCCTCAAGGCCATGAAGGAAGGGGGGCTGCGCCTCCTGGTGGTGGGATTTGAAACCGGCGACGCCCAGGTCTTGCAGAATATCCACAAAGGCGCCACCCTCGAGCTGGGGCGCCGCCTGGCCAAGTGGTGCCAGGAACTGGGCATCCAAATCCATGGCACTTTTATGGTGGGTCTGCCGGGTGAAACCAAGGAGTCTATCGAGGCCTCCATCCGCTTCGCCTGTGAACTGGACCCCGACACCATCCAGGTCTCTCTGGCCACCCCTTACCCGGGCACCGAATTCTACGACTTCTGTCGGGATCAGGGGTACCTCCAGGATGATGCCCTGGTCAACGGCAGCACCGGCTATCAGCAGTGCGTGGTGGACTATCCCGGCCTGGCCGCGGCCGACATCTTCCAGGCCGTACCCCAATTCTATCGCCGCTTTTACTTCCGCCCCCGCTACATGGCCCGGGCCGCCCTGGTGATGATGCGGGACCCGGTGGAGCGCCGCCGCCTGCTCAGGGAGGGCCGCCAGTTCCTGAGCTTCATGTTTAAGCGGCGCCAGGGTCACGAGACCCCCGCCCCCGAGGGCACTCGCTGTCCATGACCGTAAGGGAGCTCCTCCGCCTGATTCTTCAGGGGGGACCTGGTTTTTGCCAGATTGCCGTTACCAACGCCTGCAACGCCCACTGCCGCTTCTGTAGTTTCCCCGGGGTGCCGCCCGCGGCCTGGGTGATGGCCGACCCGGCCCGGCTCTACCGGGGGCTGGAGGCCATGGCCGCCAAGGGCGTCCGCTATCTCTGCCTCACCGGAGGCGAACCGTTGCTCTATCCCGAGCTGCTGCCGGTCCTGGACCGCGCCCGCACCTGTGGCATCCGTACCCTGGTCTGTACCAACGGCTCGCTCCTCACCCCCTCCCTTATCCGGGCCTTGCGGGACGTGGATCTGCATACCCTGATTATTTCCCTCGACGCCCCCAATGCCGGCGACCATGACGCCCACCGGGGGCTGCCCGGTCTCACCGGCCATATCCGGGAGATGCTGCCGGAGCTGCGCCGGGCCGGTCTGAACCCCGTGGCCTCGGTGACCCTGAGCCGCCTCATCCATGATCTGAAGGAGATGCTCCGCTTCCTGGAGGACCTGGAGTTTACCCGGGTCACCTTCTCCTACCCCATCACCCGGCTCCATTCCCCCTACCTGGGGTTTGCCGACCACGAATCCGTGAACTTCACTCCCGCCGAACTCCACCGCTGGTTCAGCCGCATCAAGGCACTGAAGGGCACCTCCCGGGTGCGGATTCTCAACCCCGGGCTGGCCTTGAGCGATCTCCAGCGCCAGTTGGAGCACCGCCCCGGGCGCTTCCCCTGTCTGGCCGGCTATAAATATTTTTTCGTGGACTGGCATCTAAACGTCTATCGCTGCCATTATCTGGGCGACCCTCTGGGGTCCGTGGAGGACATTGCCGCCCTGGCGCCCATCCGGGAGGACTGCACCGCCTGCGCCATCGACTGCTACCGCGACCCCAGCGTCTTCCAGTACCTGGCGGTGTCCGTGGCCGATGCCCTGGCCAATCTGCGCCGGGGCCGGTGGCTGCCGGCCCTGGGCACCGTGCTCCATCCCTATAACTTCCTTTCCCTGGCCGCCTTGCTGGAGGGCCGCCACTGGCTGCGGAGCTGACTCTTGGCCAACATGATCAGAGAAGGGCAGGGCAGGGGATCGGCAGTATCCGGCTGGGTTTGTGCCTGCCTTTATGAACTATGCCTGGAGGATTGCTTTGACTCAACCTGTCAATATATCACGAAATTTTTGGTAGGGGCACGGCGTGCCGTGCCTTTGTTGGCTTCCTCTCCCCCCCTGGGGGAAGAGGATTGAGGTGAGGGGGGGTGAAACAGCCTGACAGATTTCGCCATGATAATGACTAGTCTGACCTCCGCCGACCGGACCATGCCGGACCACCCTGAAAAGTCCGTCATCTTCACCGCCGACGACTTCGGGCTCTGCGACGCCCTCAACGGCGCCGTGGCCCTGGCCCACCGCCAGGGGGTGCTCCGTTGCGCCAGCCTTATGGCCGCCGGCCCCCGGACCCGGGCCGCCCTCCACCTAGCCCGGGAGTTGCCCGATCTTTGCCTGGGAGTCCACCTCACCCTCATCCAGGGTCAGGCCGTCCTGCCTCCCTCAGCCCTCCCGAACCTGGTGACCTCCCAGGGTCTTTTTCCCCATAACCCGGTGGCCGCCGGCTGGCGCTATTTCAGCCAACCCAACCTCCTGCCGGAAATCCGCCGGGAACTGGCGGCCCAGATCGAAACCGTCCTCCGGACCGGCCTGCCGGTCTGGCACCTGAACGGCCATGTCAACCTCCACCTCCATCCCCGCATCTTGCCGGTGGTGGTGGACCTGGCCAGGGAATACCACATCCCCGCCATCCGCCTGGCCCGGGAAGACTGGCGTACCACCCTGGCCCTGGCCCCGGATCACCCCCTGCCCAAAATCGCCCAGGGCCTGATTTTCGCTCTCCTCTGCCGCCGGGCTGAAAACCTCGCCCGCGCGGCGGGCTTGGTCTTTAATGACCACGTCTTCGGGCTGCTCAACGACGGGCGCATGACCGGGGGCTACCTGCTGGGCCTGGTGCCGAAGCTCAAGCCCGGCGTCACCGAAATCTACGCCCACCCGGGACTCTACGCCGACCCGGAGCTGAGGCGCTGGGCCCCCCACTACCAGCGCCAGGCAGAGCTCACGGCCCTCCTCGATCCCCGCCTCCGGGACGCCCTGACCGCCGCGGGGGTAAAGGTGACCGATTTCCGGGAACTCAGCCGCACGTACCAATAGCCGCAGGCTTTAGCCGGCGCCTCGCCGACCTCCTTAAAATCATAATTCTTTGAGCATGACTCGTATGAAACGCGCCGGCGCTCGCCGCCTTCCTTGACGCGGCAGGCCGGGGACCTTATTTTTTGGTTAACTTGAGTGTTCAGGAGGCATGACCATGGCCAAAGATCCCGCCAAATGCGACGTGGACCCCGTGTGCAACATGGACCTGTCCGGCATGCACGGCAAGTTCGCGTATGACTTTGAAGATGAGACCTACTTCTTCTGTTCCGAGATGTGCAAGGACCGCTTCGCCAAGGAACCGCACAAATACGCTAAGAAGCGGAAGTAGTCCATCGAGGGATGGGGCGCCGGTCTGGCCGGTCGGTTGCCCCGCTTAAGCATCTCAAAAAAAATAGGGTGCACCTGGCGCACCCTTGTAGCCGCAAGCTTTATCGTGAAAACCCCAAATCCCCCTAAATCCCCCTTTTCCAAAGGGGGACTTTAAAACCCCCCTTTGAAAAAGGGGGGCAGGGGGGATTTTTCATCCTCGGGGGTGAAACATTTGTGGTTCATGGACGTTTAGCCTGGTCCCGCCTCACCCCAAGGCCGCCACGGTCTCGCCCCGGAGTTGGGCCCGCATGGCGGCACTCTCCTGGGCGATGTGGTCCCGGTCGGGGCCCTTCGACAGGTAAAGATTGAACAGACGGTCCGTGAGGCCCATCATGACGGGTTCGATGACCTCTTCCGGCAGCACCAGGCTCCGGGATTTCGCCCGGGTCTCCGGGGCCGCCACCTCCAGCACCCCCTCCTTGCCCCACAACTGGCAGATGGCGGCGAGGAGGGCAATGGACCAGGCGGTGTCCGACACCACCACCACTTCCGCGGCGTTGACCGCATAGTGATTGCCGTTGAAGGAGATGGCCAGGCCGCCCCCGGCCCTGACCGCCTCGAAGGCTTCCACGTCGGTGATGCTGTCCCCCACGTAGATGGTGTCCGCCAGGCTAAGCCCGGTTTTCGTCAGGCTGTCGGCCACGGCTTTGGCCTTCTCCGGGCCGCCGATGGGGTTCACCTCCTGATAGAGGGCGCCGATCTCCATGGCCGGCAGCCGCTCCCAGAAGATGCGGTCCAAGGTGGCGATGGCTTCCTGCACCGCTCCCGGCAACTCGGCCGGATCATGGGCCTCGCTGGAAAAATCAATCTCCGGGGCGCCGATAATTTCAGTCTGCAAACCCCGCAATTCCTCCGCCTCCGCCGCCGACAGCCGGTAGCGGTCCAGGTCCAGCTCGGTGGCGAAAATGCGTTTCCGGCCAAAGCCCAGCTTCAGCCCTACCTGTTCGGCAAACTGCCGATAGCTGGTGCTGATCTCAAAGATGGGGAATTTGCGCCGGTGCAGGAATTTATAAGCCTCTACGGCCCCGGGCACCAGCCGCATGGTCTTCCGGGAATAATCCTCGATCCGGTTATTGGTGAGCCCCTGGGCCTTTAAAAAGGGCAGAATGAGCTTGAGGGTGTCCCCGGCCTTGTATCCCGGCTTCTTCGCCACCCCTGCCAGGTAATCGTCATAGCGGCTCACCTGTTGGAAAAACCGGTCTCCCTGGGGCTTGATAAAATCGCGGCACAGCTCGAAGGCGTTGTCATTGAGGGCCAGCGGCCCCTCGCAATCGGTATCCAACTGGATGTGATGCACCTTAGGCATTCTCCTTAATATGCTTTAGAGAGGTGAGAAAATCAAAAGCCAGGCATCGATAGTCATTTCCCAGACAAATATTCTACCACTGACCACTGACTAACTGACCACTGCTTTGCAAGAACTCTTCCACCTGGCCCGACAGGTCCATGCCCCGGGGCTGCAGATGGCCCTCCACCTGGACACCGGCACGGCTCAGGGTAAAGCGGCCCTCCGCCAGATTTTTCAGGGTCAAGAGGATCAGGGGAACCTCCCGCCGCAGCTCTTCCGCCCGAATCTGGGCGAACAGGGGTTCGGCTTCCCCCTCCCGGGCCTGAATCTCGGCCACTCTCTGTTGCCGGAGTTTCCGGGTAAACTCGGCCCAATGCGGCTCAAACTCCGGACCGGTCAAGGGCAGGCGGAAATACGTCACCGGCGGGCCCTCGTCCAACTCCGGGGTGGCCAGGTGCATCATGGCCCCCGCCTCCCGGGAGCCGGCCTCCATCAACTGCCACATCACCTGCTGCCAGGTGCCGGTGGGGCCGCCGGGCACCGCGGGATGCAGGTTGAGGCAGAGAAAGGCCCGGCACAAGCGGGGGCTGATGATGAGCATGTAGCCGGCCATGACCGCGATATCCGCGGCAAACTCCTTGACCCGTTCAATCACCTGGGCGTCATAGGCTTCTCGAAAGGCCTCCAGTTCCGGGACCCCCGCCTTGATGAGGGCGCGCAATTTTCCGGAAGAATGCGTGACCAGCGGCACGCCGCGAGATCTGACCGCCGCCAGAAACCGGTCCGAAGCCGCGGTTTCCCCGGGTGCGCGGTCGCAAAAGACATACGCCAGCCGCCCAGGGATAAAGCCGCTGGCCATGCGCTCCGTGGCCGCAGTCAACAGGTCGATGGCCGCCTGATCCCGGCCGCTGGAGAACCACCCGAACGTGAACATGGTGCACCTTATGCAAAATGCAAAAGATATATTGAGGGAGGGGAGGGTGGGGGACCCTTACGAAAAACGTCCCCCGGTCCTCCGCTCAAATCGCTTGCAGCGCCTGCACCTGTCTTTCCAAGAAATTCCGGTCCGGGTAGCTGTCCCGGCCGGCGCCCCGGAGGCTCACCGCCGCGGCCCGGTTGCCCAGGCGCACGCAGGCGTTGAGATGCAGGCCATGGAGGCGCCCGGCCAGGTAGCCCGCCGCAAAGACGTCGCCGGCCCCCAGGGTGTCCACCGGGCGGTCCGCCAGTTCCACCGGAAAGTCCAGGTATCGGAGCGGCGTCAGCAGTCTGGCGCCCCGGGCGCCCCGTTTGATCACCACCACGGGGGGGGCCCAGTACGGGTGGGTTTTCGGCTCCCCCCCCAGGAGGCGCCATTCCGTCTCCGTCACCAGCAGGGTCTCCAGGTGGTCCAGGATATCTTCCAGGGCGCGCCAGCCTCGCCGGGCATAGAGTTCCCCCGGGTCCAGGCTGAGGCGGACCTGGCTCGGTAACTGCCTGGCGGCGGCTTGCTGGACCGCCAGGGGGCCATCGCCGACAAAAGAGGTAAGGTGGAGGAACGGCGCGGTGTTCAAGGCCTGCCGGGGAATATCTTCGTCTTGCAGCTCGTCGTTGGTATTGGGCGCCACCAGGATGGTGCGTTCCCCCTCCAAATCCGCCAGGATGTAGGCCCGGCCGCTTTCCCCCTGAGTGATGACGTACGACAGGTCCACTCCGGCCAGGCTCTCCTTGAGAAACTCTCCATCGGCGTCCCGGCCCACCCGGCCCACCAGGGCCACCGGGATGCCCAGGCAGGCCAGGGCATAGGCCGTGTTGGCGGCCATGCCGCCGCCGAAGCGTCCCGCCGGCCGGCCATAACGGGCCAGCAGCTTTTGAAGACGCGTCTCTTGCACCCGGGAGATGGCCTCTTCGCCTCCCCGGGTGAGGCCCGTAGCCCACTCCCTCAGAAACCCCTCCAGGTCTTCCACCTGGAATTTCAGGTCCACGTTGATGGCTCCCAGACAGATCACCGGCGGCGACATGCCCGCGACAATATCAGGATTTGCGCAGCCGGTCAAGGCGACGACCTTGACGGGGTCTCAGGTGCCATCTGCACCAGGCGAAATTGTGCCCACTTGCAAGATAAAACTAGGTCATCCCTGGATTTTTCTATTAAGATTATTACATTAATAAAAATATAGGGTTGAGGCATCTATGTACCGACTCATCAAGATCAGAGTGATCCGAGACTTTGAGCGCCTGGAAGAGCAGGTGCGAGGGCGTCTCGACGTCTTGTTGGAAGCCCAGAAAGCTTCGTCTACTTTTCTGCCGGCGGCGGACTTCTATGAAACCACCGAGGGCCTGTTGCTCCGCCTGGAGTTGGCCGGGGTGGTCCCGGAGGAGGTTTCCCTGTCTCTGGCGGGCCACGAACTGCTGGTGCGGGGCCAACGCCGGCCCCCCTCCCGGGAGGGCATCCGGCGCTTCATGCACCAGGAGATGGCTTTCGGTCTGTTTGAACGGCGCTTCGTACTGCCCATCGCGGTTGACCCCCAGGCGGTGCAAGCCCGCTACGCCGACGGTATCCTGGAAGTCCGCCTGCCCCGGAAGGTTCCCAAAACCCGCCAAATATCGGTGACCCCATCGCCGTCCGAATAACTGAGAATATGGAGATATCATGACCAATAACCACGAGATTGACGAAATCCAGGTGGCCGCGGCCTCCGAGACCCAGCACGGCCCCCGGGTGCTGCCCATATTACCCATGACTGACCTGGTATTGTTTCCCCGCATCATAATGCCGATAGCCCTCTGGGATGAGCCGGCCCAGAAGCTGGTGAACGAGGTCTTGCTCCAGGATAAAACCCTGGGCATCCTCACGTGCAAACAGGACAAGCTGGCGCCTTTCGACCCGGACAATTTCTTCGCCATCGGCACGGCCGCGGCTATCTTGAAGATGCGCCAGGCCGATGACGACTCCGTGCGCCTGCTTATCCAGGGCTTGTTCCGTTTCCGGGTGGATAACTGGCTGGGCCGGGAACCTTTCCTGCTGGCCCAGGTGACCCCGATCCCGGAAGAGTACGAACCTTCCCTGGAAATGGAGGCATTGGTTTCCAATGTTAAAGGCCTCTTCCTCAGAATGCTGGAGCTCTCCCCGTACCTGCCCTCCGAATTGGGGGCGCTGGTCCGCGAGTTAAGCGATCCCCGGGTCCTGGCCGACGTCAGTGCCGGCAGCCTGAACATCTCCAAGGAAGAAAAACAGGAGCTGTTGGAGACCGTCGAGGTCAACGAGCGCCTGCGCCGGGTTATGGCTCACATCAGCCGGGAACTGGAGATCCTCGAGTTGGGCAAGAAAATCCAGTCCCAGGTCAAGACCGAGATGGACAAGGCCCAGAAGGAATATTTTCTCCGGGAACATATCAAGGTCCTGCAAAAGGAACTGGGGGAGGGCGACGAGCGCACCCGGGAGGTGGACGAACTCCAGTTTCGCCTGGAGGAGGCGGAGTTGCCGCCCCACGCCATGAAAGAGGCCGAGCGGGAGCTCAACCGCCTCAAGCGCACGCCTCCGACCTCCCCGGACCATCAGGTTATCCGCAATTTCCTGGAATGGCTCAGCGACCTGCCCTGGAACAAATCCACCGAAGACAACCTGGACCTGGGCCAGGCCCGGGTGATTCTGGACGAAGACCACTATGATCTGGAAAAGGTCAAGAAACGCATCCTGGAATACCTGGCGGTACGCAAACTCAAGCCCGACATGAAGGGCCCCATCCTCTGCTTCGTGGGGCCGCCGGGCACCGGCAAGACCTCCCTCGGGCGCTCCATCGCCCGGGCCCTGGGCCGCAAGTTCGTGCGCCTCTCTTTAGGCGGGGTGCGGGACGAAGCCGAGATCCGGGGCCACCGCCGCACCTACGTGGGGGCGCTGCCCGGCCGCATCCTCCAGTCCATCCGCCGGGCCGGCTCCAATAACCCGGTGTTCATCCTGGACGAAGTGGACAAGATCGGCGCCGATTTCCGGGGCGACCCCTCCTCGGCCCTCCTGGAGGTCCTGGACCCGGAGCAGAACTCGACCTTCTCGGACCACTATCTGGAGGTGGATTTCGACCTCTCCAAGGTCATGTTCATCACCACCGCCAATCTCCTGGACCCCGTCCCCCCGGCCTTGCGGGACCGCATGGAGGTCCTCGAGCTCACCGGCTACACCGAGGAGGAGAAGCTCGAAATCGCCTTCAGCCACCTCCTGCCGCGGCAACTGGAGACCCACGGCCTCACCGGCGAGCAGATGGAACTCACTCCCGAGGCCGTGCGCCGGGTCATCGCCTCCTATACCCGGGAGGCGGGGCTGCGCAACCTGGAGCGGGAGATCGCCTCCCTGTGCCGGGGCGTGGCCCGGGAAGTCGCCGAAGGCGGCCGCCAGCACGTCACCATCACGGAGGATAACGTGGCCCAGTACCTGGGGCCGCCCAGGTTCTTCCGGGATGCGGCCCTGGATCACCCCGAGCCCGGCGTGGCCACGGGTCTGGCCTGGACCCCCACCGGCGGCGACATCTTATTCATTGAAGTCCTGCGCATGCCGGGCGGCGGCAATCTCAAGCTCACCGGCCAGTTGGGGGACGTCATGAAGGAATCCGCCAACGCCGCGCTGAGCTACATCCGGGCCCGGGCCCCCTTCCTGGGGATCGAGGAGGACTTCTTCGAGAAGGCCGACCTCCACATCCACGTGCCCGCGGGCGCCATCCCCAAGGACGGCCCCTCCGCCGGGCTGGCCATGCTCACCGCCATCGTATCGCTTTTATCCGGGCGCCCGGTGAAAAAGGGCCTGGCCATGACCGGGGAGATCACCCTCCGGGGCCACGTCCTGCCGGTGGGAGGCATCAAGAACAAGGTCCTGGCCGCACATCGGGCCGGCATCCAGGAGATCATCATCCCGGCCCTGAATCAGGTGGACCTGGAGGAGATCCCCGAATCCGTGCGCCAGGAGCTCACCTTCCACCCGGTGGAAACCCTGGATGAGGCCCTAAGATTCGCCTTCCCGCCGGGAGGCGAGCACTAAAGGGCAGGTTTCAGGGATCAGGGGCCGGAGGCCAAGAACCAGAGGCCAGTGGCTAGGGGTTGGGGGCCGGAGCGACCGGGCCACGAGTTAAAAACCTTGCTTTTCATCTCCCCCTCCCCTGGCGGGAGGGGGTTGGGGGGAGGGGGCTAAGATGTAGGGTGGGGATGGCCCACCAGAACCTCAACCAACCACCGGTGGCAAAGACGTCTCGGCGCAGCACGGCTTCTGGTGGGGCGGGCCTCCGTGCCCGCCACGGGGCCCGTAATCTTGACCTAGGGGCACGGCGAGCCGTGCCCGACAACGCTGTGCGCTTTCGATCCGTAAACCCGGCGGTGGCCGCCCCGGCGGCGCCCCGGGACCAACGTTCAGATGAACCTGGAGGAAGAATCATGGCCGTCTTTACCTGCGAAAAATGCGGCGAAAAAGTGGACACCCGCTGCAAACCGAAGAAGTGCCCGGCCTGCAGCGAATCGGGCACCATGTGCAAGGCGGAGGCCCCGGCCCCCAAGAAGGGGAAGAAGTAGTTCCAGCAGGGGTCAGGGGCTGGGGATCAGGGACCAGGGATCAGAGTGCAGAGTTCAAAGTTAAAAAACAACCCCTGAACCCTGACATCCAACCGAAAACAGAAAACCGAAAACAGAAAACAGAAAACAGAAAACAGAAAACAGGTTTTCATGATTTACGGCATCGGTGTGGACCTGGTGCGGGTGGCCCGCATCGCCAAAGTCATGGAGCGCTACGGCGACCGGTTTCTCTCCCGCGTCTTCACGGCGCGGGAAATCGCCTACTGCCGGGGCAAGACCTGGGCGGTGGCGGCCCTTGCCATGCGCTTCGCCGCCAAGGAGGCCTTCTCCAAGGCCCTGGGGGTGGGCCTGCGGCGGGACGGTATCCGCTGGCGGGAGGTGGAGGTGATCCCCAACCCCATGGGCAAGCCCGAACTCTACGTCAGCGGCCGGGCCGCCCAACTCTGCGAGACCGCCGGCATCGCCAGCATGCACCTCACCCTCACCGACGAAGACGCCCACGCCTTGGCGGTGGTGATTCTGGAGCGGTGAGATGATCAGTGGGAAGAAAAATCATAACCATTCGAACTAAGTACAAAAAATTAATGACTAAAAATACTATTACTTGTCAAATATATAAAAAAATTAAGGGAATTAAATGCCATTTGGAGATTGATTCTGACGATTCTGATGGGTTGTGTATCCTTCATTCTCAAAATCTAAATAAAGAAAGAGACCTTTTTGATGCAGCTTTTTTAGAGAAAATTGAAAAAGGGGATTATGATTTCAGATCTATTATTTTTCCATATCATTATTCATTCAAAGAGAGAGTTTTCGAGAGCGAAGTTAACTTTTCAGGAGCAAAATTTATTCACGGCGCGACCTTCTTTAAAGCTGTGTTTGAGGATGGCGTTAATTTTTCTGATACAAAATTTTATGGAAAAAGAAGTGACGACGAGATAGCAACAGGGCAATATCATATTGGAGTTGATTTTACTTATTCTATATTTAAAAACATAGCTAATTTTTCTTTATCCGAATTTGATTTAAATGTAGATTTTTTACTGACTGAATTTTATTGCTCTGCTGAATTTTATGGGGCAAAATTTAGAGGATTAATACATTTTTCACCAACAATTACAACTAATTATGTAAACTTCAATTCTTCTGAATTTTATGGCGCATTATATTTTCGTCCGAACCAATTTTCTGATTGTAATATATATTTTACACAAGCAAGATTTATTGGCCAGGGACTTTTTGAATCAATTTATCCTTTTAATGAAGAATTTATAGGACTTAAGATAGAACCTCAAGCAAAACTTACGTTTAATTCAATCTCTTTGGCTAAGGCTAAATTTATTGGAACTAATCTACGGCAAATCGAATTTAACAATGTTATTTGGCATCGTTATTTTGGACGTGATACACTTTATGATGAGATAGTATTGGAGAAAAATTCTAATTCTAGAGAATATGCTGATGTGGAAGAACTTTATCGACAGTTAATAATCAATTACAAGAACAAAGAAGATTTTAAGCGAGTTGGAGATTTTCATTACGGCGAAATGGAGATGCATCGCAAAGCCAGTTTTTGGCGAAGGCGTATTCCTATTTCCTGGTACAATCTTTTTTGGTTATTAAGCGGCTACGGCGAGCGCCCTTCCCGAGCTATAGGATGGCTGATTGTTTTTTTGCTTGGAATGACGTCACTGGTCTGGGGGCTGGGGCTGGAGGTCGCCAATCCTCCCCATATAGCCGGTTTCGGAGATTCTTTTATTTATCTATTACAAAAGGTGACCCTGCAGCGCCCCATTTGGGCCGAACCTATAGGCTTTTGGGGCAAACTGGTGGCGGGCTTGAGCGTCCTCCTCATTCCTGGCCAAGCGGCACTGTTTCTCCTGGCCCTGCGCAACCGCCTGGGCCGCCGGCGCTGAGGCGGAAAGACAGCCATGCATTACCCCCCTTTTCAAAGGGGGGCAGGGGGGATTATAATAACCCATTGATAATCCCGCTAAATTCCCCTTCAACAAAGGAGGACTTTGATCTTCCGAAATCTTAAAGTTCAAGTAGCCTCTATTATTCTATTGATAGGGATGCCGGCCGGTCCGGCAATCAGGAAGGTTCCCTGATTGAGAATATCTTTCTAGTGCTTTTCGATAAGGAGGGCGGGTTATGACCAAGCAATTATGCAAAGTATGGCTTATCCTGGCGGCGGTGTTGGGCCTGGTGGTCGCGGCCTCGGCCCAGCCGCCCCCCACGACCTCGGGGGGCTCGGGCATGGCCCTGCTCAACCTGGAAGACAGCGTGGCCCTGCACGGCTACGACCCGGTGGCCTATTTCACCCGCAACCGGGCGGTTAAGGGCAGCAAGCGGGTTATTGAACGGCTGGGAGGCGCCGAATACCATTTTGCTTCCTGGGGCGACCGGTATGAGTTCCTGCGGGACGCCCCGCGCTATCAGCCGCAGTTCGGGGGCTACTGCGCCACCTCGATGGCCAGGGGTCGGCTCGAGGATATCAACCCCAAGCTGTTTGTCATCTATGACGGCAAGCTCTATCTGTTCAGCAGCCCCGAGGCCCAGGACATCTTTCTCCGGGATCCCCGGCGCATCGTGTATGACGCCCGGCAGAATTACTTTAAATTAGCCACGCAGCAGCGCCGCACCTATTAATGCGGTTTTCTGTTTTCGGTTTTCGGTATTCAGCAAAAGTAGATAAAAGTTGTCAGTAAATTGCAGGTCAAGCTTTTAGTGGGGTGCGTCTAACGCACCACTTGACCATCATGGTGGCGGGCACGGAGGCGTGCCCTACCGACCTTAGCCATGGTTAAAATTATTCTGGGATTCGTCCTGGCCGTTGGCCTCATTACCGGCGCCGCCGCGGACCAGGGCTTCCTGGTCCCCCGGCCGGGCCGGGTCTTCCGGTTTCCCCAGGACCACGGGGCCCACCCGGACTACAAGACCGAGTGGTGGTATTATGTGGGGCACCTCAGGGCCGCCTCCGGGGAGAACTTCGGTTACCAGCTCACCTTTTTCCGGGTGGCCCTGAAGCGCCCCGACCCCCACGCCCGTTCCGCCTGGGCCCTCAACACCGTCTATTTCGCCCACCTGGCCCTCACCGACCCGGCCCGGCACCGGTTTATCTGTCGGGATAAGGCCGGGCGGGGGGCCATGGGGCTGTCCGGCGCCGCGGTGGGCGCCCTGCGGGTTTGGATCGACGACTGGCAGGCGGCCCTCGCCGGGGACGGGTTTCACCTGCAGGCTCAGGACGAAGGTTTAGGGTTGGACCTGATGCTCCAGCCCGCCAAACCCCCGGCCCTCCACGGCGAGGCCGGCTATAGCCGGAAGAGCGCCAAATTTGACTCCGCCAGCTATTACTATTCCATCAGCCGCCTCCACACCCGGGGGACCCTGAAGGTGAACGGCCGCGCGGTGCCGGTCACCGGCACCAGTTGGATGGACCACGAGTTCTTCACCGGCGGCCTGGCCCCGGGCCTGGCGGGCTGGGATTGGTTCAGCCTCCAGCTGGCCGACGGCTGGGACGTGATGCTCTATCTGCTGCGCCATCGGGACGGCTCGGTGGACCCGGCCTCCTCCGGCACCCTCATCGACCCCCAGGGCCACACCCGGCACCTGAACCTGGCCGATTTTCGGGTCAAGGCCACAAGTTCCTGGACCTCCCCCCATACCGGCGCCAGGTATCCCCAGGGCTGGGAAATCGCCATACCCGGCGTCGGCTACCGCCTCACCCTGACCCCCACCTTACCCGATCAGGAAATGCGCGTCCAAACCCCGGCGCAGGTGACCTACTGGGAAGGGGAGGTCAAGATTACGGGCATGAAAAACGGCACCCCGCTCAATGGCCTGGGCTATGCCGAACTCACCGGCTACGCCGGGGGTCTGGGCGCCAGGTTTTAAGCGGGCGAAAAGGCGAAAAAAGACGAAACCAGCGATGCAGGCTGAAGCGGCGATCGAGACTTTTGCTAATAGCTAAAAGCTAACAAAAAGGGGCACAGCTCAAGGCTCTGCCCCTCCCTAAACCTGCCTATATATAATCGCGCCCTAGCGCGTGAGCCAGCGGTCGTTACGGACGGTGAAGAAGGCCCAGGGTTGGACCCAGTTGAGGAAGAAGAACGCAAAGTAGGAATAGATGATTCCGTAAATGAAATTCATGTCCCGTTCCTGGTGGATGTAATAGTACATCCACACCAGGGTGAAGACCCCCAGGCCGGCGAAGAATTTCACCATGACGATGGGATAAAACCAGAAGGAGATCAGCAGCATCCCCAGGAAGAGGTAAGTCAGGGGAAATTCGATCTGGGTGATGAAGAAATCCACGATGGGCAGCAGCCGGTGTTGAGCCCGGTATCTGGTGAAGATGAACTTGAGCTGCACCCAGTTTTCCCGGAAATTGCTGCGGTCCCAGCGCAGGTACATGCGGCACAGGCCCCGGTAGGACTCCGGTACCTTGGTGTGCACGATGGCGCTCCGCTGGTAGGAAGTATAGTAGCCCTGGCGCAGGACGTAGTTGGTCAGGGCCCGGTCTTCCCCGATGTTGGCGGGCAGGCCCATGAAGGTCTGGGTGCGCCATTTTTTCAGGATGGGTTTGAGCACCTTGGCCCGGTAGGCCGATAGGGCCCCCGGGGTGCAGGTGACGCAGCCGTACATGGATTGGGAGGCCCGCAGGAAATCAAAGGCCAGGACAAAGCGCACCGCCAGCATCCGGGCCATGAGGCTGCGGGCCCGGTTATAAACCTTGACGTTGCCGGCCACCGCCCCGATCTTGGGGTCGTTGAGCATGGGCGCGATCACCTGCTTCACCGTGTCCGGGGCAATCACGCTGTCCGAATCGATGGTGATGAAGTAATCGCCCTTGCCGTGGGTGAAACCGGCGTACAGTCCCTCTTTCTTGCCCCGGTTCTTGGGGAAGCGGATGGCCTTGATCAACTTGGGATAACGTCTCCGGGCCCGGTCAATGTAATACCAGGTGTCGTCCTTGGAGCCGTCATCGATGCAGATGATCTCCAACCGGTCGGCGGGGTAATCCGACGCCACCGCCGCATGGATGGCCTTCTCCACCATGGCCCCTTCGTTGTAAGCGGGGATGATGACGGTGACCCGGGGCAGCGGGCCAGGGGGCACCGGATAGGATTTATACCGCCACCACAGCACGGTGCGGACCAGCTGGAAGGCCAGGTAAGCCAGGGAAAAACCGGCTCCCAGAGCCATCAGGGGTGAACCGAAGCTCTGGCGGCTCAACAACTGCAGGTAGCCGTTGAACGAGCCGACCTTTAGGGAAACGACGAAACAGGCCGACAAGATTAAGGGGACCAGGATCTTCAGGGTCAGATCCAGATAATGGACCCGTTGTGCCTCTTTGGTGCGCCATTTCACCTGGGTCAAGGGAAAGGCAGAGGTGGTGGTAGGCATATAGAGTCAATTCCTCGTATTGGCGTATCAGAATCTAGCTGGCTCACTGCTTATGCAATTGGCTTGCCAAAATTATCAAAAAAGCGAGAAGATAACTAGATGTAATAACAGCGAAAATTAATTAGCCTGTCAGGCCGCGTTCGAGGATTTGAGAAAAATTTCTCTCCTTGAGAGAAACCCCCGGAGGCTTGATAAAATATTCTCAAATTGAGAAATTAAGCGAAGATGGCCGCCGGCTTCCACTCAATTCCCCAGCAGTGGTTCACGCCGGGGGCCATCGGGAAACGGGTAAAAATATTTTCCGTCGGCGAGATCAGGTGGAGTTCACATCTGTATCATCTTGTGGTAATAAGACAGGGAAGTGGGGAAATTGCCATCCGGGGTTTTCAAGTCGGCCGGGCAACCATAGCTCTCAGCGCATAGGGATGACCTCATGGAGGCGACACCGCAAGCAGAATCCGCAGGGCTAAAATTGCATCAGTTGGGGCAGGAGGTGCGCGTGCCCGCGGGGACCCGCATCGTCAGCCAGGGCGAAGCCCCGGAATTTTTCTACGTCATTCAGTCCGGCCGGGTCCGCGTCTTCCGGGAGACCGAGGACCATATCCAAACTGATTTGACCGAGTTGAAAGCCGGCACCTATTTCGGGGAGGTGGCTCTGGTCACCGGGCAGCCCCGCAGTGCTTCGGTGGAGGCTCTGGAGGATTCGGTCCTCGTCAAGGTCTCCAAGACGGAATTCGACCGCCTCCTGGATCACAATCCCCAACTGGCCAGGCACATCATCCAGCAGTTGGCCGGTTGGCTGGTGGCCGGGGACCACCGCCTCGAGAAGGAAGTGGTGCACCAGGTCAAGCTGCGGCAGATCTCCTGGTTCGATTATTTCCTCATGCTGGGCTTGAGCCTCGTTCTCGCCCTGGTCTTCAACATTTACAACGACAACAGTATTCCCCTGATTCACGGCTGGGGCCAGCCAGGTGTTCCCGAGATTACGGTCGGCCAGGCCCAGGAGGAGTTTCGGAAGAATCAGGCCATTTTCGTTGATGCCAGGAAAAGCGCCTTTTTTGACCAGGAACACATCAAGGGCGCCATGAATTTGCCAGTGATCTTATTCGATCTGATGTACCCCATGTTCAATTTCACCTTGGATCAGACGGCGGGCGCCAAAGACAAAACCCTCATCGTTTACGGCGGTACCATCAGTCGGCGGATGGACGTGGATCTGGCCCGCATGCTGATCCACAAGGGTTTAAAGCACGTGGTGGTGATGAAAGATTACGGGGATTGGGTCAGGGCCTTTCCCCTGACCAGGCAGAAGCCCAAGCCGGCGGCCACCATGCCGCTGGGTCTGCCGGGCTTACTTGAGTGGATACCGGTGAGCATCTTTTTGCTTTTCTTAATTCCTCCCATCCGCCGCAGCCCTTACCTGTCGGTGTTCTGCCGGCTGCTCCTGGGGGCCATCTTTATCTCGTTCGCCTTGAGCAAAATCTTGCGGCCGGCGGTCTTTGCTTTGAACGTGGTGGATTACGGCATGATGCCCGGCTGGGGGGTGGACCTGTGGGCCCTGGCCCTCCCCTGGGCCGAGCTGGTCGTCGGGTTGTTCCTCATCCTGGGCATCCGTACCAGGGCTGCGGCCACGCTGATCGCGGCCATGAACCTCATCTTCATTGTGGGACTGGTCAATGCCATTTTGCATCATATGCCCATTAACTGCGGGTGTGTCGGTGAAGTGGGGGAACCGGTGAACTGGCTGAAAGTTATGAAGAATACCGCGATGGTGGTTATGACCATCCAGATCTTCCTCTACGATCGATTTCTGGTGTTGGATCGGGGAGGGTTCATCTTGCGGGATAGAAAGATATGAAGAAAAACTTTCTGAAGCTGGCTGCGGTCCTGGGCCTGATCATGCTGGGGCTGACCATGGGAGGCTGTGGGGAGTCTCGATCCCCCTACGCCGGAACGTATAAATCCGTGGAGCCGTTCGCCGGTAAAAATTACGTTGATCTAACCCTCCAAGAGGACGGCAAGGGGACCTGGGCGCTGGCGGGAAAAACCGTTGAATTCACCTGGGTGGTGAATGAGGGCAAGGTCTGGATTTACACCAAAACCGGCGCCATCCTCATCGTTACTCCCAGCGAGGGGGGAAAAATGTTGTCCGCGGATATGACCGGCGAGTGGCACCCCGGTTGTCCCCCCAATGCCTGCGTGATTTTCAAACGAGTATCGCAAGGAGGATAACAGCATTACCTGTCTACAGATCTTCACCGATAAACCGGGCAGACGCCTGGTCCGGTTGCTGTTGTTGTTGTCGTTGTGTGGTCTTGTCCAACCCGCCTGGGGGGCCGGCGGCGCCGTAGAGGTGCGCCGCCTGGGCTTGAGCAAGGTGGGGGAGAATACCCTCCTCACCGTGGTCCTGGACCGGGCCGCCGTACCCCTGGTGAGTTCCCGGGAGGTCTCGGGACAACCGCAACTGGTCGTAACTTTCCCTCAGGGCCGGGCCGGACGGCTCCCCGGACGCCTCGAGGGCGATGAATCCCTGGTCCGGCAGGTGGTCACCGAGGCCACCTCTCCCGGCGGCGGGGTGCGCATCGTCCTGGACCTCTTTTCCGGCAAGCCATACGCTTACTGGAAGCAGAGCCGGCCCGGCCAGGGCGGGCAGACGTTTTTCATCCTGGGATTGAGGCCTGATCTGAAGGCTCCCCCAGTCCAGTCCAGGCTGGCGCCACCACCGGAGCCCCAACCTGCTCCCGAGCCGGCGACCGGCGGGCAAGTGCAAGAGCGGGAGACCATCCCCGAGCCGCCGGAGCCCGGCGAAAATGAAGGCGGCTACCGGGAACCCCAGGCCAGCGTGGCCCCCGGCAGCTTTGCCGAGCTGCGCAGCCTCATGCCCAGGGCCGCCAACCTGCTGCAAGATCTGGAACGCACCGGGTGGACGGTGGCCGAATCCCACCGGTATGATCGCCCCGGCCGGCGTTTCAGCCGCGACTTCATCCTCACCAATACCAGATATCCGGAATTGTCGGTAAAGATCGCCTACCTGCCGGCCAATGCCCCCAATACCCCCAACATCAGCATCATGATGTTGTCCACGGACAGGTTCACCAGCCAGGCCGCTACCGAATATCTCGGCCTGCGCCAGTGGAGTTTCGCCCAGATCAAAAAGAAATATGAAGACATCGGCGATTTTTTTGACGATGCCCTGAAGCCTTTGCGGGTGAAGCTGCGCGAAGAGACCAAGGCCGTGGCCCTCAAGGACGCCGCGGTCTTGCAAAACTTTTTGAAGCTCGCCTGCCCGAATAACCCCCAGATCGCTGACAAGGTTATGCAACACATCCGGGAAAAGGTCAACCCCAGGTTTGAAGGGGTGCAATACACCGTGTCGGAAAATCCCCTGGTTATCCTAAACCTGGTGGATTTTCTCTACGTGAAGGTCTATTACGTGGACACGCCCCGTTGAGGAGGTGGATAATGACCCAGGAGATCACCATCTTTGGCAAGCAGACGTGACCTTTTACCCAACGGGCCCGGGAGGCCAAGACGAAAGCGGGGTTGACCGTCATTTATCGGGATGTCAAAGAGGATGCCCAGGCCCTGGCGGAGATGCTGCGGCTCACCGCGGGCAATCGCCATGTGCCGGTCATGGTGGAGGGTGACCAGATCAGCATCGGCTTCGGGGGCTCCTGAAGAGTCTGAACCACCCGCGAGGCCGCGGGTCCCCGCACTAACCCGGAGGGGAGGTCAGGCGCCGTGCCGCGCCTCGCGGTGATCCTCCCCGGCTTGGTTTTTTTCCCTTCCTGGCACGCTCCGCGGAGACGCCACCCGCCAACGCCGACCCCTGTTGCCCAGCCCCGCCCCTAAAGGCTGACCCGCCTCCCGGCCGGTGCCTCAGGCCCCCCCGGTCCACGGCAGGGGAGGGTACTCTGCCAAAACCGTTTTCCGTCGATAACCCTCGCCCCAGCGCTCGCCTTACTTGCCTCCTTTGCCGCCAATAATTACGGCAATTCCTAACTTAGGGAAATTCCACGGTTTATCTAAAAGTTATGAACTTTATAGAGAGAAATGACGATAAGTAGCAGCAAGGCAGGAGTGCCGCCAGGTCCGCGGCGGGGGAAGCCGCAGAGGGATGATTAATTTAATATGTATAATTAATTGATAATACAGGGTAAAAAATGGTATCCGGCGCGTTCTTTAAAAAACGCCCCAGCCTGATAAAATTGCCCCACTGACAGCTCCAAATCAGGCTAAATTATGAAAAAAAATCCCACATAAACTTTAATTAATTCATAAAAGTCGGCAGATCTGCCATTGCGAAAAAAGGGTCAATTTATATTAATCAATAATATATGTAATATAAGTATGTTAAGTGATTTAATCAAAAAAACTTCTTGACAGGCAAATTTCCGTAAGGTATAGATACCCAACAATCACAGAACCCCGCTAGGGTGTGCATCAGATAGTGCATTTCACCATTGGATTGATGGGGATGGGAACCTGAGACCGGGCGGCAGTTAATGCCGGGAGGGACGGCGCCTCCGGATCCAGTGACCCGACGCCAAAGGCGAGAACGAACTATCGAAGCAATCCCGGGGCCAGGGCCTTTACCGGTTACCCTGGCGTCGCTTTTCGCTATTCCCCAAACATCCGCAAGCTTCCATAGCAATTAACCGCGAGGGAAAACCATGAAAAAAATGGCGATGGCGATAATTTGTCTCTTGGCGGTGGGGGTGCTGGCCTGGCCCCAGCCGACGTTATGTGTCACGATGTCCATCGTCACGGTAACCGCTTATCATCATTGCCCCGGCAGCAAAGGGATTACTGCCTCGGGACGCCGGGTGAAGGCAGGGATGATCGCGCTCAGCCGTGACTTGGAACGCAACTTGAATTTGCATTATGGCGACCGCGTCCTGCTGCACGGGATGGGAGTCTTTGAGTTTCAAGACCGCATGGCTTCCCGCTGGCATAAAAAGGTGGACATCTATATGGACAGCCAGAGGAAAGCCAGGCGTTTCGGATTGCGGCACTACGTGGTCCTGGTTAAGATGGTCTGAGCCGCGCTTTACTTGACCCGCTCGATATACGTGCCGGTGCGGGTGTCCACCTTCACGCGGTCACCCTCATTGAGGAACAGGGGGACCTGGATGGTCAGCCCGCTTTCCAGGGTAGCGGGCTTGGTGCCGCCGGCCGCGGTGTCCCCTTTGAATCCGGGTTCCGTCTGGGCCACCGCCAATTCCACGAACAGGGGTACTTCCACGGCTACCGGCTGCTGGTTGAAAAAGAGAATCTTGACGTTCATATTCTCCGTCAGGTAGAGGCGAGCCTCCCCCACCTGATCCGCCGTGAGCGTGATCTGCTCAAAGGTCTCATTGTCCATCATGTAGAAGCCGTCCCCCTCCCCGTAGAGATACTGCATCTCTCGCTCCATGAGGTCCGGCCTTTTGACTTTTTCCCCTGAACGGAAGGTTTGATCCAACACCCGTCCGGTGAGCAGGCTCTTCAGCTTGGTGCGCACGAAAGCCCCACCTTTGCCCGGCTTGACGTGTTGAAAATCCACCATGGTGTACGGCACGCCGTCCAGCTCAATTTTCAAACCCTTCTTAAATTCCGCGGTCGAATACATACGTCTGCCTATCCTTTATTATCCAATGATTGATGGAGAGTCGCAGCGGAGACCCCGGACCCGCCCCCGGCATCTCTCCGGTAGTGGTGGCAGGTGCCGGTATACGGCGAGGGCTCATTCCGGTCGGCGGCCGGCCCTCTTTTTTGCAGGCCCTGGCCCCGGTTCGGGCACCCACTTCGAGGTGCTGGCATTTCTTTCGGAAAGGCCATGGGTGCGGCTCGGCCACGGCGAACCGTGGTGGCCGCTGGGTTCCGGGGACGCCGCCGCCACTGGGGTTTCGGGCGGGAACTGGAAGATGAGGTCGTTCCGCTTGACGAAATTGAGTTCCCGACGGATGAGGTCCTGGATCAACACCGGATCGTGGTGTAAGCGGTCGATGGTGCGCGCCAGTCGAGCATTTTCCGCCCCCAGCCGGGCATTTTCCTGCTCCAGCCGGAGCCGCTCATGGCTGAACCGATAGATCTGGTACAAACCCCGGTGGCTGAACAGCAGCAGCCCCACTATGGCCACGGCCACGGTCAGGGCAATCCCCCCCAGGAGTTTGTAGCCTCCCCCCGTCTTCTGGGTTTCCAGCGACGCGCCCGGCGAAGTCATGTCTCCCCCTTACAAGACTTCTGGGGTGATAATGCCTGAAAATTTCAGCAGATGCAACAAAA
>JBAVUP010000203.1:0-6354 GCA_049696835.1 Desulfobaccales bacterium | reverse complement strand
GGCAACCCCAGCCTGCCACCGCGGGCTGGGTCTGATAGGGTCAGGTGGACTTGGGCAGGCAATGTAATCATTTGGATAACTCAGGGTAGCAGGACCAGGCAGGGCCAGCCATGGCCCTGCTTTTTTGTTGCCGACGAACTATGTTGGTCATGCTGAGCGCAGCGAAGAATCTAGTTATATTAATAAGTTCTAGATCATTCACTACGTTCAGGATGACAAAAAACCGTTTTTGAACAGCCTGAAGGGCACCTGGCAAATTCCTCGAAAAACGGCAAATTCTTTGGATTCGCAGATAGTGGAAACCATCATCCTCAGAGCCGCCACGGTACCGGTGGGGAGAAGGATGCGGGATCAGTGAAAAAAGTTGACAAGGAAGAATCGTCCCGATAAATTAAGACCGACCGGTCTGTCTCTCAAGCGGGTTGGAGATGATGGCACTCAAAGACAGAATTATCCATGAGTCCCTCCGGCAATTTTCGACGAAGGGCTACATGAGTACGTCCATTAATGATATCCTGGCCGCCGTCGGCACGTCCAAAGGCGGGCTGTACAATCATTTCAAGAGCAAAGAGGACCTGTTTTTCGCCGCCCTGAGCGAAGCCCGGAAGATCTGGCGGCAGAGAAATCTGGCCGGCCTGGACCAGGTGGCGCGGCCCCTCGACAAGATCAAGAAAATTTTGGCAAACTATCGGGATCATTATTTGGCCGACTCGGAAAACTTTCCCGGAGGCTGTGTATTTGTCGCCCTGGCGGTGGAATTAAATGACCAGCAACCGCATCTGGCCAAGGAGGTGAATGAGGGTTTCAAGCGGTTCAGGGGTATGATTAAGCGGCTCCTGGACCAGGAACAGGCCGCCGGCCACCTGGGGAACGGCATTGATACGGGTAGGGTGGCCGAGATGATCTTCTCCGGGATTCTGGGGGCCTGTGTCGCCTACACTTCGGACAAGTCGCGGGAGCATCTGGATCACACCATCCAAAGCCTCATCGACTTTTTAACCTTGATCAGTGCTTAAAAAACTTTTCTTCGCAGGGCCTGTTCTCCCCGGCGGAAAGATAACCGTTCGCGGGCAAATAAGGCAGACCGGTCGGTCCCATTTTGCAAGGAGGTAGTGGTCATGGACTTCAAGCTGTCGGAACGAGAGGAATTGCTCAGAAAATCGGCGAGAGAGTTTGCGGAGAGTGAGATTACCCCCAAAATAGAAGCCATGGAAGCGACCGGGGATTTTCCCGTGGAGCTTTTAAAACCCATGGCCAAACAAGGGATCACGGGCCTCATCGCCCCGCGGGAGTATGACGGCCTCGACTTGGGCTATCTGGCCCGCACCATCGTACTGGAGGAGTTGGGGCGGGTCTGCGCGGCCATCCCGATGGGCATGCAGGTCCACCAAATGGCGATCGCCGCGCTCAAGGATTTCGGCACCCCGGAGCAGAAACAGCGGTATATCCCCCCCCTGGCCCGGGGCGAAACCATGGGGTGCGTGGCCATCACTGAACCCTCCGGAGGCTCGGACATCCTGGGGATGCAGTCCAGCGCGACATTGAAGGGCGACACCTGGATTTTAAACGGCCGAAAGTGCTTCATCACCAATTCCCATACTTCCGATTACTGGGTGGTGATTGCCAGAACCGGGGAGGGCCCCAAAGGTCTGACGGCGTTCATCGTCGACAAGGACGCCCCCGGCGCCAAGGTGGGTCGGGCGGAGCACAAAGTCGGTCTCCGGGGTTCCAACACCGGCGAGCTGGTGTTCGATAATTGCGAACTTTCCCGGGACAAAGTCTTGGGCCAGGAAGGCGGCGGCCTGGGGGTGGCGCTGAAAACCGTCAGCGAAAGCGGCCGAACCGGAATGGCGGCGGTGGCCTTGGGCATACTCCAGGCCTGTTATGAGGAGGCCGCCAAATTCGCCAATGAACGGGTCCTCTACGGCAAACCGATTGGCGTCCTCCAGGCCATCAGCTTTAAGGTCGCCGAGATTTATACGCAATTGGATATCTGCCGGCTGCTGTGTTACCGGGCCAGCTGGATGAAGGACCAAAATGTCAGGTTTGATACGGAAAGCGCCATGGCCAAGTACTATACCTGCGATGCGGCGGTGCGGGCCGCCCAAAAGGCCATCGAAATTCACGGCGCGTACGGCATTCTGAAAGAATACAAAGTCCAGCGCCTCTGGCGGGATGCCATGGTGACGGTATCCGCGGGCGGCACCGGCGAGATCGGCAAGGTGGTGGTGGGCCGGGCCGCCCTGGCGCCTTTCCAGAAGAAGGGTTAAGGGCGGGGGGCCATGGAAAGAGTGATTGTCTGCGTCAAGCCGGTCCCCGATCCCCAGGCCTGGGATCGGCTCCGGATGGATCCCGTGACCAAGACGTTGATTCGAGAGGGGATCCCCAGTGTCATCAATCCCTTGGACAAACAGGCCCTGGAAGCTGCCCTGGAAATCAAGGACACCCCCGGCGCAGAAGTGGTGCTGCTTTCCATGGCCCCCGACTCGTCCCTGCCGGTGTTGCGCGAAGCCCTGGCCATGGGTGCCGACCGGGCGGTGCTGCTCTCGGACAAAGCATTCGCCGGCTCCGACACCCTGGCGACGTCCCGCATTCTGGCCGAAGCCATCCGGCGGTTGGCCCCTTTTGACCTTATCTTCTGCGGCAACTTTACCCTGGACGGCTCCACCGCCCAGGTGCCCTCCCAAATCGCCGAGTTACTCGGAGTTCCCAATATTATGCACGTGAGCCATCTGGAGTGCATGGATGCCGGGCGATTGACGGTGACGCAAAAGATCGAACACGGCTATGTGAAACTGGCGGCCGACCCGCCGGTGCTGCTCTCTTTCACCAAGGAAGCCAACAAACCGCGCCTCATCACCTTCCTCGAAATCCTGGCGGCGGAATCCCGGGAGATCGCCAGGTGGACCAATGCGGACCTGAAGCTGGAGGAGGCGCGGATCGGCCTTAAGGGCTCCCCTACTCAAATGGCTGATCTGTTGGTGCGCCAAAAAACGCGCCAGGGCCTGCGGCTGCAGGGCAGTCCCGAGGAGGTGGTCCGGCGCCTGGCGGAAAAATTCCACCAACTAGGGGTCATCTGACCGGAACCCTGGCCATGGAAAAACCATTGATTGGCGTGTTCATGGAGCAGCGCGGCGGCGTGCTGCACGAGGTGGGCTTGGAACTGCTCGGCAAAGCCCGGGAGCTGGCCGAGGCCTCGAACAGTACGGTGGCCGCCATGCTGCTCGGCGCCGACGTGGCGAGCCTGGCCGACCGGGTCATCGCCCACGGGGCCGACCTGGTCCTGCTGGCCGAACATGCTTTATTGGAGCCCTATCGCTTACTGCCCTATACCTCGGTCCTGGCCAGGGCCTGCCGGGAGTACTCCCCGGCCATCCTGCTGTTTGGGGCAACCGCCATGGGCATGGAACTGGCGCCCCGGTTGGCGGCGCGCCTCAATACCGGCCTTTCCGCCCATTGCATCGATCTGCAGTTGGATGCCGACGGCAAGCTTCTGCAGATGGTCCCCGGCTGGGGGGGCGGCGTCGTCGCTACCATCAAGTGCCCGGCGCATCGGCCCCAGATGGCCACCGTGATGCCCGGCGTGATGAAAAAGTGCGAACCTGCCCACAGGTCCGGACAGGTGATCCCTTTGACGGTGGGAGAGGACCTGGACGTCTCCGGCCCCCAAGTCCTGGAAGTTCACCGCCAGGCACCCCAAGAGATGCCCCTGGAGGCGGCCGAGGTAGTGGTGGCGGGCGGCTGGGGCATCGGCGGGCCGGAAGGCTGGCAGCTGGTGGAAGAGTTGGCCGGGCTTTTGGGCGGCGCGGTCGGCGCCACCCGGCCGCCGGTGGATGCCGGGTGGGCCCGGGAGGAGCAGATGATCGGCCAGAGCGGCAAGACCGTCCGCCCCCGCCTCTATATCGGCGTGGGGATCTCCGGCATGTCCCATCATGTGGTGGGGATGGAGGGGGCCGAATTTGTCGTGGCCATTAATGCAGACCCCCAGGCCCCGATCTTTGAGGTGGCGGATATGGTGGTGGTCGGGGATTTCCGGGAAATCCTCCCCCCGTTACTGGATGAGATCCGCCAGAGACTCAAGGGATCGAATTAATCCCCCTTGGATTTCGCCATAGATGGCCAGCGTTACGCTTCATGAAAAGCATGATAAAAAATCAACCTGACCTTCGGCTGAGAAGCCTTAAAGTCCCCCTTTTTTAAAGGATTCAGGGGGATTATGAAGCGGTTATTTAATCCCCCCTTCCCCCCTTTAGGAAACGGGATGTGAAAAAACCGTGCTTTTACCTGTCAAAGTTGTAAGGGCGGTGCGCTCACCGCCCCTATAATGGCCGTCTCCGCCCTACCCGGCAGCGCCACCGCCGGATTTCCAAGACTTGAATTTTCCTGGATTTCTGGTAACTTTCCCGTATGGTGCCCCGGGTCAGCGTCATCATCCCCACTTACAACCGGGCCGCGTTGGTGCGGGAAGCCGTGGCCTCGGTCCTGGCCCAGACGTACCGGGACTTCGAGGTCGTGGTGGTGGATGACGGCTCCACCGACGGCACCGGTGCGGCCCTGGCGGGTTATCGGGAAATACGGATGCACTGCCACCGGCGCCGCCGGGGGGTCGCCGCGGCCCGTAACACCGGCGTGGCCGCCGCCCGGGGGGAGTGGCTGGCCTTCCTGGATTCCGACGACCTATGGCTGCCGGACAAGCTGGCCCGGCAAATGGCGCATCTCAATAATCAGCCGGGTCTGCTGGTCAGCCAGACCGAAGAGACCTGGGTCCGCCGGGGCGTCAGGGTCAACCAGCCCCTTAGCCACCGGAAAGTAGGGGGATTGATCTTTATGCCGTCGCTGGCGCGCTGCATGGTGAGCCCCTCGGCGGTAATCCTGCACCATAGGCTGCTTGAGGCCCACGGCGGTTTCGATGAAACGCTCCCGGCGGCGGAAGATTACGATCTGTGGCTGCGCCTCACCTGGCGCTATGAGGTGGGCCTGGTGGCCGCGCCCCTGGTGATCAAACGGGGCGGCCACGCCGACCAGCTCTCCCGGCTGTGGGGCCTGGACCGCTGGCGGATTCAGGCCCTGGTGAAACTGCTGAAAGAGCCGGAATTGCCTGAAAGCTATGCCCAGGCGGCCCGGCGCACCCTGGCGGCCAAGTGCGCCATCTACGCCCAGGGCTGCGAGAAGCGGGGAAAAGGCGAGGAAGCGACATTTTATCGCAAACTGAGCCGGGAGGCCGCGGGATTGGAGCGGGGATTGAAGGGCTTTACCAATGCCACCGCCGCTCCAAGATAATCGGAAAAACCCTTTTGCGCCCCCGAGAGGAGGAACTCAAGTTGATAACATGCTATAGTAAAAAGGCTGATTTTGACACCTGGTTTACCAACGGCAAGCATGAAGGGCATTGCGACGCGCCGGTGGAAAAAGGGGGCGGCGATTCCAACTTCAGTCCCCTGGAGCTCTTAGAAGCCGCGTTGGCCGGCTGTTTAAATATTTGGCTGAGGAAGTATGCGGCCAGTAAAGCTATCCCCCTGTCCGGCATCATGACCGAAGTGGCTGTGGATCGGCAGACCCCCGGAGAGGCCGTTTTCCAATACACCCTGGAGCTAAACGGCCCCCTGACTGAGGACCAGCGCCGGGAGTTGATCCAGGCCGCCCAAGGATGCACAGTGCATCAAACCCTGGCCGGGGCAATCTCATTTAAAAACGTATCATCCTGAAGAAAATTTAACCGGACAACCTGAGGAGGTATCCGTGGACATTTACGAAGCCATTTACCAACGCCGCAGCCATCGGCTGTATAAACCCGAGATGCCGCCCCGGGAAGTCCTGGAAAGGGTGATTGCGGCCGCTCTCTGGGCCCCCTCGGGCATGAACCTCCAGCCCTGGGAAATCACCGTCATGGCCGGCCAGGTGCGGAATGAATTTGTGGAGCTGGTCAGCGGCGCCATCAAATACCTGATGCCCATCCTGCAAAAGGCCCAGGTGCCGGAGAAGGGCCAGGAATTGGTCATGAAGTTCTTCAAAAACCTGGGGGGCGCCCCGGTGGTGATCGCGGTGACCATCTCTAAGATGCCCGAAGATCCCACCAATTTTGCCAATATCCAGAGCGGCGCCGCCCTGTTCCAGAATATGCTGCTGGCCGCCCGTGCCGAGGGCCTGGGCACCTGCTGGATGACCGGAGCCAACTTCCTGGAAAAAGAGATCCTGAAGTTCCTGGGGAAAGAGGACCAGCAACTCCTGGCCATCACCCCCATCGGCTACTCCGCCAAAGAACCGCCGGCGCCGCCCCGGAAAGGCCGGGAAGTGCGCTGGCTGGGATTTGAATAGATACTTGGGGGAAGGGGCCAGGGGCAGAAGGCCATTTAC
>JBAVUP010000202.1:0-1985 GCA_049696835.1 Desulfobaccales bacterium | reverse complement strand
GCCTTCTCCTGCCCGGTGCACTTCTGGGGAGCTGGCGGCTTTGGCTGGAAAGACCCACTGGAGCTGGCGGGCACGAACTGGTCCGCCTCGGCAGCCCTCTTGAGCCGCGAAGTCGGTGACTGCCTCTTCGTGGACATGGGCAGCACCACTACGGACATCATTCCCATTAAAGGAGAGCCGCTGGCGGCGCGAACAGACTATCTGCGGCTGGCCAGGGGCGAGCTGGTCTACACGGGCCTGCTTCGCACCAATCTGGGGGCCCTGCTGCCTTGGGTGCGGATCAGAGGAGATTGCATCCCACTTGCCCCCGAGTTTTTCGCCATCACTGCCGATGCCTATCTGGCCCTGGGTGAGATCTCGGAGGAACGCTACACCTGCGATGCTCCAGACGGCGCTGGAAAGAGCCGTGCCGCCGCGCTTCAACGGTTGGCGCGCACTGTCTGCGCCGACCTGGAGGAGCTCGGTGAGTTTGGAGCGCTGGCCATTGCCATGCAGGTTCGGGATCGCCAGATGAATATCCTGACGGATGCCCTGGAAAAGCAGGTGAAAAAGCACTGCCTCACCCAGGTGGTAGCAGCAGGAATCGGTGAAAATCCAGTGGCAGAAGCGGCCCGCTTCCTGGGCCTGGAATGCCATCCACTCTCAAAGAAATACGGCCGCGTGGTATCGGACGTATTCCCGGCTTATGCTGTCGCCCGGCTGCTGGAGATAGCCTGACCTTTGTGAGGCTGCTCTAAATCAGGATGATTCACAAACTTATGCGTGAAGTATTGGGAGGCCGGCAATGGACGCCTTCCATGAGCCGGTCATGATTAAAGACCAGAACGAAGTTCTCATGGAAATTGCCCAAATAAATTTCATTCTCCTTTGCTTATTTTGTAAAGTTCGATTCCCTAAATCCCATCTCCCTTTTCTCATTCGTAAAGTCAATCAGCTGCTTTTGCCGGGCTACTTTATTCCGGAAATGCAAAATCGTTCTATAGCTGGCCAGTGCAATGCCGTAAATTGCCGGTCCAATGATGACTCCTGATGGACCGATAACGAAAATGGGAGCAGTGAAGGCCAAAACAGTGAGTAAGGGGTGAACTGAAGCACCAATTAGCACGTCTCAATGCCCATAGGGTCCAAAAGAGGTCAAGAAATGGCATCATATCTGAGGCAGAAGATGGCTGGTGCCTAAGGAGTCATCCTGCGAAGGGTAACCGTCCTTCGTCCTTCTGGCACAGGCCTCTGCTCCGTCAATGAATCTACCCATGGCATAGCCGCTAAGCAGTTTGATCAGGTGATTGCTCTCCATGAAAGCCCTCCCCCCGGTTGACGTCATTCTCTATGCATTCGCCCATCAGCATCCAATATGCCGGTTTCATATTCTCGACTGTGAACGCCTCCTGACTGGACCGATGGGAAGGATCCCGACTGTACTTTTGGTCATTAACATATTATATTACTTAGCTGTGTTATTTTAATTATTCCATAGAATATTGCAGCTAAATAGATTGCCATTGATTCTTTAGCTTCTGGGCAAATGCCGAACGCTACGTTTTTTGGAACTCCCTTATTTGATCCTTCCTGATTAAAATGAAGCTTTTTGGGGCATCAATGAGCATATTTCTTGGGTCGCAAGTGTAGAAGAAGGCTTCAATTCAGACCGCTAATACCATTAGGCCTACCATAGTGTGGGCTACTATAATGAAAGATTAGCCTGATTGCAAAGCTTGGAGCCATAATTTTTAAATAGTATGCGAAGCATTTATTTAATATCTAATTTGGAGATAGAATATGAAATTTAAATCGTTGGTAATACTCGCGGGCATTGTGGTTGGAGCAATGATAATCAAGCATAAGCTTATGGCCCACAGAAAAGAAGAAACGCCCTTTTATAAAGCAAAGAAATGGATTGGCGGTCCTGGCAAATAAGAGTCTGAACCTTGCGAATAGTTTGGGTTCGGGGGTCACTTGGCTTGGACTTGCAATCTCAAGATGGA
>JBAVUP010000201.1:0-1915 GCA_049696835.1 Desulfobaccales bacterium | reverse complement strand
CGCCTGGGCTTTTCAATTTCTGGGATTATAACTTTCTCTGTTATTGCTTTCCAACAGTAATCATTAGCTTCCAAAGTTATCGAAGACTGAAGACTTGTAGGTGCAATCTTCGCCGGATCAAGGGATTCTTTCTGTCCATTCTCATGGTGAGCCTTGTTAGGCCTCGTTTCCGATTCCACTTTGGAATAAGGTGTTTACAACCATGCCTCCTAAATCTCGATTTCACCCTTCGTTGCATTGAAAGACCCTGTTGCCGCCTTGTCAAAATCCTTCCATTTTTAGGGATAGGGATGTTGATTGCCATTTGATATCAATATGTGGATTAGGACGCAACTCCTTTGAGAGTGTCGGATAGAAAAGAATAGATTACCGAGTACCACTTGAAATCTTCGGTCTTTGAGGTCCGCTCTAATATCACAAAGGCCAGCTGCCTGCCCAATTTGTAGGCGTTGAAGGGGTCACCATTACAATGTTACTTCCTGAACTCAACGACCCATCTTTTTGACCAAGTATGCATGATTTGAATTGGTAATCATTTATGCTCTTTCCCTTCCCGGGTTGGCGCTCAAAAGTATGAGGGGGGGGCACTCCCATATCTTTTGGTCGATTTTTCTTGAAATACTCCTCTCCTTTTTGTATATTCAGCCCATGGTAAAGCGAGTTCTGATCATTTTGTACCCCGCCCTATCTCACAATGGACATTTCATCGGTTCATCCATCCAAGTGGCTGGGCCACCTACGGACCGGGAAGACCCCTGAAACAACGCAGTTCACCAATGCGAAAGGAGAGAATCATGAGAAGAAACGTGATCAGTCTTTTAGTTATGGTTTTGTTGGTCCTGGTGCATTCTGCAAGCTTCGCTCAAACTCCTGCCTCGGAACCCTTTCCGCAACGCCAGGTGACCTTGGCCAACGGGGTCAAGGGGGAGAATGTGAAGCTCGATAGTGGCAATCCCCCTACCTATGCTAGCATCGTTGCCGGTGAAGTACCGCCACTCCTGGCGGTGGATGCCAAGTTGTTTTTGCCGCCCGGTCAAGGGCCGCTTCCGGCGGTGATCATCGTTCCCGGAAGCGGTGGCGTCGTTGCAGCCAACTTGGATACAGCCAATGCGCTTACATCGACCGGTATCGCCGCCCTCATCGTGGATCCGTTTACCGCACGCGGGATCATAGATACCCGTTCGGACCAATCCCAATTGACATGGGCGGCCAGCACCTATGACGTATTTGCAGCCCTGAAATTCCTGATGGCCCGGCGTGAGATCATACCGACGAAGATTGGTGCCATCGGTCACAGCCGTGGGGGCACCGCTGCGCTACAGGCGGCCATGCGGCCCATGGCCAAGGGCGCGTTAGGAGTAGGGAAGGGGCTGGCGGCCGTGCTGCCGGCCTACCCATGGTGCGGCATGCAATTCCGTGAGCCGGACACAGGCAAGATGCCGATCCGTTTTCTCATGGGTGACAAAGACAACTGGGTGTCCGTAGTTCAGTGCCAGGCTTACGAACAGGCTATTGAATTCCGCAATCCCAATTGTTCCATACGGTTATTCCCCGGCGCTGCCCACGCGTTCGATCGTGCTGATCTGCCCCTGACCGAGGTTCCCAATGCCGTCAAGGCTCTGCTGGCTCCCATCTCGTACATCAACAATAAAGGTATCTTCTTCGACTACCGTACTGGCCGTTACGACCCGGCCTATAACGACGCAGCCATGGTCAACCATGCCATCGCCTCGGGCTTTCTTGAGAAAGGTGTCAAATTTGGGTCTCGCCCCGGCGATCCGGAGGCTTTCCGGCAAGACATGGTAGATTTTTTCGTCCGTACGCTTAAGGACTGACGTCTTGTTTGGCACTGTCGGGGGAGTTGCACAAAGTAGAGCAAAGATCGTGATAACAACAACGGCTGCGCAGCAGCGTA
>JBAVUP010000200.1:0-14857 GCA_049696835.1 Desulfobaccales bacterium | reverse complement strand
CCCCTGGCCTATACCGGGGTCCAGGTGGTGGACCAGGCGATCATGCGATATTTGCCGCCCCCGGGGCAACCCTACAATCTTGTGCAGGCCTGGCGGGAGGCCCTGGCCGCGGGGGAGCGGCTGGCTGGGCTCACGGTGTCGGGCCATTTCTGGCAGGACGTGGGCACGCCGGAGGGTTATCTGGCGGCGCACCGGCGGCTGCTGGCCGGCGCCGCCCCGCGCCTGGCCAAATATTTTGCCAATTTGACCGACCCCCTGATCGGGGCCGGCGCCAGGATCGGCCAGGGGGTGCAATGGCGGGGCGGAGTCTGCCTGGGCCCGAACGTGGTCGTGGGGGGAGGGGCTTCGCTACGCCATACGGTGGTTTGGGAGGGGGCCGAAATTGCTCCCGGGGTGGAGTTGGAGGACTGCATCGTGGCCTCCCGGGTGCAGGTAAAAGATTCCGCCCGGGGGCAACTTCTGGTATGATGACGGAGTTATTGTAAAGCTCGCCGGAAAAATTAAGGCCAGGGATGGCCTGGAGGTGTTTATGCCGGATTATCTCTGGACCGCACGCCTGGAGGCCGCGGCCCAAGCCCGGGGCGTCAGCCTGACCTCCCCCCAACCCCTGGCCGGCGACGGCTCCGACCGCCGGTTTTATCGCCTGCTGGGGTCCCCCACGGTGGTGCTGCTCTTCCATCCGTTCCCGCCGGGAGGGGAGGTGAATGAAAATGACTCCTATTACCTGCTGGGCCGTCACCTCCGGGCCCAGGGGGTGCCGGTGCCGGAGATCTACACCTACTGCCGGGAGGAGTTTTGGATGATGGTGGAGGACCTGGGGGATATCAGCCTGGAGTCCGCCATCAAGCGGCAGTCCCAGGAGAGCCAGGTCCGCCACTGGTACCGCCAGGCGCTGACAATCCTGGCGGATATGCAGATCAAGGGGCGAGAGGGTTTCGACTCTTCCTGGTGCTTCGACACCCCGGTGTTGCACCGCCCCTTCCTGTGGGAGCGGGAGTGCGGCTATTTCGTCCGGGCCTTCCTGAATAATTACCTGGGCTTGCAGGTCACCATGGAGGAGTTGGCGCCGGATTTTGAACGTCTCCTCACCGGGACCCTGCCCGCCGGCCCCAACTACTTTCTCCACCGGGACTTTCAGTCTCGGAATCTCTTTATCAGCGGCGGGCGCCTGCGGGTCATCGATTTTCAGGGAGGGCGGCTGGGACCGTTGGGTTATGACGCGGCCTCCCTGCTCATCGACCCCTACGTCAACCTGAGCCCCGCCTGGCAGGCCGAACTGCTGGATTATTACCTGGAGCTCATCACCTCCCGGCTGGACGTGGACCGTGAGGCCTTCCGGGAGCAATATGAGCACCTGGCCATCTGCCGCAATCTACAGATTCTGGGAGCTTACGGCTTCCTGACCAAGGTGAAGGGGAAGGATCAGTTTACCCGTTATATCCCCGCGGCGGTGGAGGGCCTGCGCCGGCGGCTGGCGGCCAGGCCGGACGCCTTTCCCCGGCTGGGCCAGGTTGCGGCCGAACTAGAAGTAAAATAGTGAGTTGAGGGCAGGGCCGAGGGCAGACGATTTTCCCGCCCTCGGATTAAAAATCATAATTATAGAATACGTCGGCGCCGGAGTTCCGGGTGCCGACCTGGGACTCAATACTCAGGTTCTTGTTGAATTTGTATTCGATGCCCACCTGCCGCTCATAGATCCCGCGTTCCTCGTTGTAATTGCGCCCCGCAAAAATACTGACATTCTTGACGACCTCTTTTTCTACGCCCACCATGGGTCGGCCGCTCACCAGGCCGCTTTTCAGTTTTAGGCCGCTTAAAAAGGGGATAGTGGAACCCAAAATTTCGCTGAGTTTTTGAGAGCTGATGCCTCCCAGCACTCCCAACTGCTGCGCCCCCAGGGCAAAATATTGTTCTTTACTCAGGGTGGCCGCCGGCGCGCCGAACACCAGGTAGGAGAGGACGTCAGCCGGGGGCAGGGGGGGCTGGCTTTCCAGATGGATCTGGGGGTTGGTCACGGAGCCGTCGACCGAGAGAACCAGAATTATGTCCTCCATGGTATGGGTGGCCTTGACATCCACGAGAATGGGTTTGGCGGGCACGCCGGGCAGGGTGAGAGAAGCCCGGTCCACTTTAAAGGCCTTTTGCTCGATGTCCAGGACACCCTGGAGGGCCCTGATTTGCCCACCCAAGGCCAGCTTCTGGCCCGGATCCTTCCGAGCCATGAGGTGGGCGGTCAGTTCCACCTTGCCCATGGGATCGATGAGCCAGGCATTACCCGGGCTGTCGATGGCAACATTGACGCGCAGGTTGTCATAGATGGCCGGGGCCGCGCTCGCGGCGGCCTGAGCTTCGGGTTTCCGGCGGACCAGGATGACATCCGGGTCCATACTGGAGCGGAAAAAGGTGGGACGGAACCGGGCCTTGGGCACCGTCAGCTGGCCGTTGGCCACCAGGGCGCTGAGAGGGCCGCTCAGGTCGATGAAGCCGTCGGTCCACAGTTGGTTCCCTCCCCGGTCCAGCAGCAGGAAATTTTCCGCCTGGACCCGAGCCTGGGCCTGGGGGGTCCCGGCCAGGACGATTTCACCGGACAGGCGGATGGCGCCGTCGCTCTGGATAACCAGACCCGGTATCACAATTTTGTCCCCCTGGAGGCGAATCTCCCCGGGGGCCAGGCGGTACGGTATCCCCGCCTGGTGCAGCTGCACTGCACCGGCGTTCCAGGTAACATGCCCCGAGACCCTGGGTTGGTGCGGGTTGCCCTGGGCTTCCACCAACAGGTCCAGGGGGCCTTCGGCGCTCTGCACCTCCTGGCTGATGGCCGTCAACAGCGACAGGTTGATCCGTTCGCCCTGTACCCGGAGGTTAAGGCCGTCTTCGGCCATAACCACGGAAACGGGCAGCAGGGAGAGCTTGACCGGGACCGAGCCTTTCCAGACCAGGCGTGAGTGCAGGGGGCCCATTTCCAGGTAGCCGGAGACCTGCGCCTGACCGGCCTGGTATTCCAGGGAGGTGGTGAAGGCTTGCAGGGGAAGGTTTTTGATCTTGCCGGCACTTAAGGCGATCTGGCCGTCGAGGATGGGGTTCCGGGGATTGCCGGCCAGGACCAGTCGGCCGTTGAGCTTCCCCGCGGCGGGCACTCCCAGGGGCGCCAGGAGGCCGGCATTCAGGTTTATGACTTCCAGGCGACCGGAGAGTTCCTGGTCCCGGGCCCGGCCGGCGATGGTCACGGTGCCGCCGTTTACCTGGAACGTAGCCGCAGAGATTTCCCAGCCGGGGAGGAGATGGACCTCGAAAGGCGCCTTATTCTGAACGGTGAGGCCATGGCCGTGCCAGGTGACCCGGGTGACGCCCAGGGCCAGGGGCCTGGCTGCCAGGGTCGCGGTCCCGGCCAGCTCGACTTTGGGCTCCTTGGGAGAGGTGGCGGCCACCTGGAACTGCCACCGGCCCCCGGCCCCGCCGGCCTTGAGATGCAGGCGGTTAAAGGTGCCAGCCGGGGTGTGCAGTTGGCTGCCCAGGAGTTGGAGATTGCCGGATTGGGGCGGCCAACCGGCCAGGGTGCCGTTCAGGTTCGCCGATTCCAGGGTGGCGCCCTTGACGGACAATTTTCGGACCTGGGCGGCCAGGTTCACCTGGGGAGCTTTCCAGGCTCCCCGGACGGCGCCCTTGGCTCGAAGGGAGGCAAAGGCGGAACCCGGAGGCAGGGGCAGAGAGCGGGAGCTGGAGACTGAGGCGATGAAGGTGACATCCACCCCGGCCTCACTGAGGGTGCCGCGCAGGGAGGCCTCCATGGCCGCCAGCCGCACATCGGCCTGGGAAATAGTCAGTTTTCGACCATCCAGGGCGAAGCTGGCCGTGAGGTCCTGCAAGGGTTGCTGCTGCAGGCGGCCGCGGGCCCGGAGGTTGCCGGCCAGATGGGCCTGGGCCAGGGAGAGGTTGGGAGGCAGGCGGAACTTGCCTTTGAAACTGGTGGTTAAACTGCTGCCGGCGAGTTGGGCCAGGCCCACCATGGCGGGCTGCAATTCCCTGGTCTCCATGTTCACATTGCCGAAAAGCCCTGGGCCGCGGTCTCCCAGAGGCAGGAGGCGGCCGCCGGCAGTCAGGTCGACGGCGCCGAAGTTCCCGGCGACCGCGGCCTTAAGATCCTGGCGCCGGGCGTTGCCCGACAGGTTCAACTCCACCTTATCCACTTTGACCGCTTTATACCGGAAAGGCGCCAGGGTGAGGTGGGTCTGCAGAGATTCGGGTTTCCAGGGCAAGCCGGTGCCTTCGGCGTGCAGGTGGGCGTTGACCGGGCTCAGGCCCTGAATCGGCTGGGCCTTGAGATCCTGGATCTCCTGGAGTTGGGTCGTGGTCAGGCCCTGGAGGTCCAGGTCCAGACCAAAGACTGCGGGCTGGAGCCTGCTGTTGAGAGTTCCCTTCATGATGTATTCAGCCTGGCCGATCTTGCCCTGGAGGTGTAATTCTAGGCCCTCGGGAGTGCTCCTGAGGCTCATCGTGCCCGCCAGGTCCCAGGGGGCGGGCCAGCGGGGCCATATGGCGTGGATCTGGTCACCTTTGATCACGCCGATTTTGCCGGTCAGGGCGCAAGCAAACTCAGCTTTCCCGTCAAGAGGCCGGCAGACTTCCCCCGTGAGGGAAACCACGCTGCGCCCGGCCAGCTTCAGGTTCAGGGAGCTGATCTGGGCCAGGCCCGAGCTATAGGTCAGCCGGGCCTCCAGTTCGACCCGGCCCTGGGGGGTGGTGATTCCCAGGTTGGCGATGTTGACCTCGGCCTTTTGCTTTGGTTGTCCCCAGTTGAGGAAGGTCAGGTTGGCTTTGAGGTCCAGGTCGGAGTAGTGGCTGGTGTGGCCGTCTTCGGTAATAAACAGCTCGCCCCGGTGCACCAGCAGGTTTGAGAGATCTAAGCCCCGAAATAAATAGGGGGTGATTCTTCCCACCAGACCTTGGGGTTTGGCCGGTTTGGCAGGCTTTTCTTCCGGTTTGATGAGCTGGCTGAGATTCCACTGGCCGGATTTATCCCGGAACAGGTAAACCTGGAGATTTTTTAGGGCCAGGGTCCCCAGATCCAGGTGGAAGGTAGGGATGGACGCCAGGGATAGGCGGACCTCCAGGCGGTCTACGGTTAAAAAGACCTTGCCATCCGGATCGGTAATCGTCAGGCCCCGATAAACCACTCCGGTTAAGGGATTGCCGGAGATTTCCCGGGCCGTGACTGTGCCGTTGACCTTTGCCTGGATCAGGGAGAGCAGGGCAGGGCCCCCCCAATTGGTGATAGCCGGCAGGATGGCGCCGGCGCCGGTTCCCGACAGGATCAGGAGCAGGCACAGGGTAAACAGGGCAAGCCTGGCAAGGCGCATCACGCCTCCTCCCCCTAAAAGCCGTAACCCACGGTGAAGTGGATCTGGTAGGGGCTGTCTTGCTGGTAATTGATGCGGTTGGTGGGGAAGGCGATATCCACCCCGATGGCGCCGATGGGGGAGAGATAACGCACTCCGAGGCCCGGTGAATATTTTAACTGACCCAGGTCGAGGTTGTGAATCCGGGGGAAGACATTGCCCGCGTCAAGAAAAATCACCCCGCCGATTTTTTCATAAATGGGGAGGGGGAAGCGCCCCTCGATGCTGAACTCCATCACCGCTTCGCCGCCGATGGGGTCGTTGCTGGCGTTGCGGGGACCCAGGTAGTCCAGCTGATAGCCCCGGACGCTGTTGGCCCCGCCGCTGAAGAAGAGGCGGGATATGGGGATCTGGGTGGTGTTCTGGATGGGTTGGATGACGCCGAACCTGACGCGTCCGGCCACCACCAATTTGGTGTCACCTACGGTATGGTAGCGCCTCAAGTCCATCACCGACTGCACGAATTCCATGTTGGAGCCGAAGAAGGTAGGGGCGAATTCATTGGCCAGGTCCAAGGTACCCCCCCGGTGCGGCTCGATATGGCTGTCCGTGGTGTCCTGGCGCAGCCCCAAGATGGCAAAGGAAGACCGGTACATTCTTTCCGGTTGGGTGCCCTGGAGGCGGATCAGGGTTTCCACCGGGATGTCGAAAGGGCGGGCGAATTCCAGGCCGTGGCCGAAGTAAACCCGCAAGTCCCAGGGGATGTCCCGTTCCAGCCGGGACTGGGTGAAATAGGCATAGTCGTTGAAGCCCGGCAGGTTCCGGCGCCGGGCGCCGCTCTGGTTCACAAAGTCAAGAGAAGAGCCGAATACCACCGGATTGGTGAATAATTCCGAGAACAGGTAGCCCAGGGTGGAATAACGGCTGTCCAGGTCCAGGACCCGGCCGCCGCCCCACAGGTTCCGGTAGCGCAACCCCAAACGCGCCCGGACCTTTTCCTCATCGCCATACCCCAAGCCGAATTTCAAGGACCGTTTTTTATTCTCTTCCAGTTGCACCACAATGGGAACGGTGTGTTCATGGGGGGGGACCTGCTCCGGCGTCAGTACCACGCTTCGGAAGAGATTGGTGGCATAGAGTTTCCGCTGGGTATTGAAGAGTTCTCCCAGGTTGAAAACCTCGCCGGGCTTGAAGGTGAGTTTCGCCATGATGGCGGCCGCTGGGGTCTCCAGTTTTTCCTCGTCCTTGATCTTGATGGCACCGAAATAGGACAGGGGGCCGGGATTGACATTGAGGAAAACTCTGGCGGTATTCTGCGCTTCGTTCAGGTGGACTCGCCCCTGGACCTTGACCCGGGGATAGCCGTGGTTGGGTAAATAGTTGAGGTAAAGGTTTTTAAGAGCGTCGTAAGGCTTCTCGGCGAACCGATCTCCGGGATTGAGAGGCCATTTTTGGCGGAGTTCGGACAGATCCACGGCCCCGGCCACTTCGACGTTGATCTCGGTGACTTTGACCCAGGGGCCTTCCTTAATTTTCAGGGTGACATCCACCGCCCCGCCGGGGCCATAGGAGATTTCGGGCTCAATCTCGGTGTGATAAAATCCCTGACGGCGGTAAAAGTTCTTCAAACGCTCCACGTCGTAATCCAGGTCCTGGAGTCGGAATGGCGGAGCCTTGCGCCAGGGGGGCCAGAAGGACGGGAGCTTTATGGATAATTCCTTTTTGATCTCCTTGATACTCACCGTGTTGGCTCCGACGATGTGGAACGCCTGCAGCGTGAGTTCCGACGGTCGCGGGGTGGGGGTAGGGACCGCCTGGGCCGGGGGCTCTGCCGGGGAGGGCGGTGCCGGGGCCGTGGGAGCGGGCGGTGCAGGGAACTCGGGAGCGGTTGACTCAGCCCCTGCGACCCGGGAACCGCCCCACAGGGTTAGCGCCAGCACAAGGGGTAAGAGCCAGCTTCGCCGCAACCCGGTCGTCCGCATCCGTATTGAGCGCTCCTTTATCTCACCCGGTTGCCGCGGGGCGCGGCGACCTCCGGAAACAGGCGGGGTTGCCGCGGGGCCCGGGTCCGGGTCTCCGGTCGGGCCGAGTGTTCCAGCACCTCCGGGGGCATGGCCTGAATCCAGGGTGGAAATTGCGTGCGCCGTTTGATTCCCCACAAGGTGCGCTCCCGGGAGCGGCTCAGGAAGGCCTGCCGGGAAGCCCGGGTAAGGCCCACATACAACAGGCGCCGCTCTTCCTCCGGGTCGGCGGCACCATCCCCTTCCGGTTCCCAGGGGATGAGACCGGTTTCGCATCCCGCGATAAAGACATAAGGGAATTCCAGGCCCTTGGCGGCGTGGAGGGTGAGGAGCTTCACCCGTTCAGCCGCCAGGTCCAGGCCGTCCCAATCGGGTCCCACCCCTTCTTTGGCCTGCTGGCAGGGGATGCCGGCTTCGGCGAGCAGGCGCTCCAACTCCGGCCCCAGGGCATGGAGGCGATAGAGCACCGCCACGTCTTTAAAGCCGGCCTTATCTCCCGGGGCCTGGTGCCGCACCTGCGCATCTTCCAGACCGTAGTGAGATAAGCCGCCCACCAGCTTTTCAATTTCCCGGGCGATGGCCCGGCCCTCGGCCGCCGGCGTGGGGGCCGTCAGCAGCACCACGGGGCGGTCCCCGGGTTGATGGCTCAGCATGGGTTCCGGCCCGGCCCGGAGGGCCGCGGCGGCCTTCAGGATGGGCTCGGGCAGGCGATAGGTCTCATGGAAGCGGCACAACCTGGCCTCCGGCCAATCGCCTTGAAAACGGTGGAAGTATTCCGGCCGGGCTCCCCGAAAGCCATAAATGGCCTGATCCGGGTCGCCGATGACCATGATTTCGGCCCCGGGCCCCGCCAGTTGCCGGAACAGGTGGTATTGGGCCTCGTTCAAGTCCTGGTATTCGTCCACCAACAGGTGGCGGAACCGGTGCCGGTACGCCTCCCGAAGTTCCGGGTCCTTCTCCAGGAGCCGGGCCGGCCGGGCGATGAGGTCTTCATAATCCCAGAGGTTCTCCCGGCTAAGGGCGGCTTCGTACGCGGCAAAGGCCGCGACATACTGCCGTGCTTCATCAGGGGCGATGGCAGGGGACGCACCGTCCCCGTCAGGGACGGCAAAGAGATACGGGGGTTTACCCGACTTGGGGAGAGCCAGGTCCTCGGGGTAGGTGAGGGCCTGTTTCCAGCGGGTGATCCGCCGCTCCAATGCGACCACGGGCAGCTGATGAGCCCGGGCGCTCTCCTTCAGGAGGCGGCGGCGCTGCTCTTCGTCCGCCACCCCCCGCGCCGAGCCCGCATGATCCTGAAGGATCTGCTGGCCCAAGGCGTGGAAGGTCTTGAGGGTGAGGCGTTCCCGGCCGGGAGTCCCGGCCAGCAGGCGGTCGACGCGGTCCGCCATTTCGGCGGTGGCCTGCCGGGTGAAGGTGAGGGCCAGGATGGCCCCCGGGTCCACGTCCCGGCGGGAGACGAGGTAGGCCAGGCGGTGCGTCAGGGCTCGGGTCTTGCCGGTCCCCGGCCCCGCCTGGACGATAAGGGGCGAGCCCTGGTGCATCACCGCCTCCCGCTGGGCGGCATTCAACCCCGCCAGCAGGGGATCGCCCGGTGCCGCGGGGGCCGGGGGCGGCGGGAAATTTTCCCGAACCGCTGAGGCCGCCGTATTGACCGGGGCTGCAGCCGCAGGCCCGGGCGGTGGAAGCGGCGCGGCAGGGGCGCTGAAAAAGGCGCGCTGTCCCAGCAGCTTGCTCCGTTCTGCCGGGGTAAACAGGTGAATCTCGCCGTAGGCGCCGTCGTAGCCTCCGGCGATGTGCACCTGCCCCCGGCGCATCCGGTCAATCCCGTGGGACAGGAGAATCCCGCCCTCCCGGGCCACCGCTTCCAGGGGCACGCGGCGCAGGATTTCCAGTTCCGGCCCCAGCTTCTCCAAGAGCCGGAAATAAGCCTGGCGCACTTTTTTGCCGCCCGCCTTGACCCCCTGGACCTCGGCCAGGATTTCCGGCAGGGTGATGAGGGACTCAAACGGCTTGGCGTCGGCCGGACGCTCCGCCTGCCCCCGGTCGGCCAGATCCCGGACGCGATGCATCACCCCATAGGTCAGGGGCTTGCCGCAGTGGGGGCAGAGACCGCCCAGGCGCTGCGTCTCTTCCGGCTCCAGACGCAGGCCGCAGTGGCGATGGCCGTCCAGGTGGTACTTGCCTTCCTGGGGAAAAAACTCGATGGTGCCCCCAAAGCCCTCCCGGGTGCGCAGAGCATACGTTAGGTCCGCATAAGCCGGCGGGACGTGAAAGATATTGGCCTCCCGGCCCAGTTTGGGGGGCGAGTGGGCGTCGGAGTTGGACACCAGCGCGAAGCGGTCCAGGTGGGAGACCCGCCAGTTCATGGCGGGATCGGAAGACAGCCCGGTTTCCACGGCATAAATGTGGGCGGTGCTGTCTTCGAAGCATTCCTCCAGGGAATCGAAGCCGCTTTTACTGCCCAGGACCGAAAACCAGGGAGTCCAGATGTGGGCCGGAATCACCAGGCCTTGGGGGTCGATCTCCAGGACCAGCTCCAACACGAACCGCGCGTCCAGGCCCAGGATGGGACGGCCGTCGGAGGCGACGTTGCCCAGCCGGCCCAGGCGCTGGGAGAGCTGTTGGGCGGCCTCCAGGCTGGAGAGCACCAGGAGGAGGTGGACCTTCCGCACCTTGCCACCTTTCTTATAAATCGTGCTGACCTCGCCGGTGATGATGAACTGCACCGGCGCCACCGCTTCCCAGCGGGGGTCCGCCAGATCAAGGGGAAGGGCTAACCCGGGTTTGAGGGTGTAGAGGCCGGCCGCGGTCGGCTCCAGCCTGGCGGCCAGGTCCTCTAACCAGCGAGGGTGGGTGCAATCGCCGGTGCCCACCACGTGCACCCCCTTATAGCGGCCCCAGAGATCCAGGTGCTCCAGGTCGGCGTCCCGACCGGTGGCGATGGAAAAGTGGGAATGGATGTGCAGGTCGGCAATGACTTCCATGGTGGTTTAAAACCTTATCACAAAACCCGGGGAACCGCTAATGCTTGGTTTTCCCCTCGTTTAATCTGATCATGGCCCGAGAAACCGTGGGGAAAAAAGCCGCGGCGCGAGGGAGGGCGCTCCATGGCGACGTTATCAGGGAGAGAATTTTTCTCCAGGGCTACGGGGGATCATTACCAGGTTGAGAATAATGGTGGCGACCAGGGGGAGGGACACAGTTAAATGATTAATTTCACAAGTCTTTAGACGGAAAAGCCCCTCCGCGGAGGGGCTTTTTTACGACAAGCAGCTTTTAGGCCTACAGCGACGCTTTGGTTTTGGTTTGGGGCCTGGGCCAGGTTTGAGGCGCAATTTCCTCAAAATAGGGCTGGAAGACATCTTCATCCAGCCGCAGCATCAAACCGCCGCATTGGGCACAGAGGGCGGTATGATCATCCAGGCCAGCCACGCGTTGGTCGCGGCCGGAACAATCAACACATTGATATTCGTAAATCGGCATAATCACTCTCCCCCTTTCGGTGTAACATTATGCAACAAATATGCCTGAATGTCAAATATTTACAATTTATTCATAACTATATAATAATTATAAGTAATTTGTCAACCATCTCCTGCCCGATTTTTTTTCGGCGATAATTTCTTGCGTTTCTGTGAGAATAGATTGTAGCTTTTTCTCCATAGTGTAGGCAGAGTGTATGGAAATTTTTACCCATCTATGGTGCATTTATTCCCCTTAACCATATGAGGAGGAAACATGGCGGCATTGCGCGACCAGCGACGCACCAAGATCGTCTGCACCCTGGGGCCGGCCAGTGACGGCGACATCCTGCCCCGGCTGGTGGAAGCCGGCATGAATATGGCCCGCCTCAACTTTTCCCACGGCAGCCGGGAGGAACATGGGGCCCGGATCAAGCGTCTGCGGGAGTTGGCGGCCTCACAGGGGGTGCCGTTGGCCATCTTACAAGACCTGGCCGGTCCCAAAATTCGCATCGGCGAAGTGCCCGGGGGCGAGATGACGGTGCGGGAGGGTGAGGCCTTTACTCTCAGCGCCGCGCCCCTCAAGCCAGGGGAAACGGGGGTAACGGTGGATTATCCCCAGGTCATCGCCGAAACTCCCGTGGGGGTGCCCATCCTGCTGGCGGACGGCAACATTGAGCTGCGGGTGGAAGCCAAGACCGACCAGGCCCTCACCTGCCGGGTGCTGGTGGGCGGGGTAATCCGTTCCCGGGTGGGGATAAACTTCCCCAGGCATTCACTCAAGCTGTCCGCCTTCACCGAGAAAGACCGGGAGGATCTGCGCTTTGGCATCGCCCAGGAGGTGGACTTCATTGCCCTGTCGTACGTGCGCTCCCGCCAGGATGTCCTGGACGCCCGGGAGTTCATGCGCAGCCTGGGGGCGGATATCCCCATTATTGCCAAAATCGAGAAACACGAAGCCCTGAGCCGGCTCGACGAAATCCTGGAGGCAGTGGACGGCCTCATGGTGGCCCGGGGCGACCTCGGGGTGGAAATTCCCCTGGAACAGGTCCCGGTGGTCCAGAAACAGATCATTGCCGCGGCCAACCGGGTGAGCAAGCCGGTCATCACCGCCACCCAGATGCTCCTGTCCATGGTGACCCATGCCCGTCCCAGCCGGGCGGAGGCCACCGACGTGGCCAACGCCATCCTGGACGGCACCGATGCGGTCATGCTGTCGGAAGAAACGGCCGCGGGGCAATTCCCCGTGGAGGCGGTCCAGTTCCTGGACCGGGTGAGCCGGGTTACCGAGGCGCATTTCCCCCACACCGCCTGGCTCCGGGCCCGGGCGCCGTCGGGACGCCAGGAGATCCCCGAGGCCATCAGCTATGCGGCCTGCGAGATGGCCCAGGATCTGGAGGCTCAGGCCATCCTCACCAACACCGAATATGGGGGCACCGCCCGCCTCATCAGCCGGTTTCGGCCCCGCACGCCCATCGTGGCGCTGACACCCCGGCAGGATACCTGGCGGCGTCTCTGCCTGTCCTGGGGCGTTTTTCCCCTTCTGACCCCTCCCATCCGGGACACGGACCACATGCTCCGGGTGGTGGAGGAAGAGGCCCTGAAGGCCGGAATGCTCAACCACGGCGACCGGGTCATTATTACCACCGGCACCCCCATCGGCACCAAAGGCAGCACCAACCTGATCAAGGCGGATGTCATCCCCTGAGAAAGGGCAGGTAGGGCGGGCGTCCTCGCCCGCCAAATAACTTACTAGAACCTATTTCAAAACCTGTCTCGAGGCTACGGATACTTTCTCAAACCAGAATATGGCTGGAAACGGAGTTTTAATCCCCCTTTGAAAAAGGGGGATTTAGGGGGATTTCAGGAGGTTATATAAATCCCCCCTGCCCCCCTTTTCCAAAGGGGGGGTGATTCTCTCCCTGCTTAAACTCACCTATCTGATTCAAGATGGATCTGGAAATAGGTTTTGAAATGACTTTTAGCATCTCATCGGTGGCGACCAAGGACGCCCGCCCTGCCGCGGCGCTTTGTTCCGGTTGACCACGTTGTCGCGGGGGTCGTCCCTTGACCCGGAAAATTTGCCTTCTTATAGTTAATTAACCGGCCCCCCAAAATCTGCTGCATTTCACCTCATGCTAAGAGCTATTCACTGGAGGACATGATGGCCGAACCCTTAGGATATTTTACGTTCGTACTCCATTCGCATCTCCCTTACGTCATCGGCCACGGCCGCTGGCCCCACGGCATGGATTGGCTCAACGAAGCCGCGGCCGAATCTTACATTCCCCTGCTTCAGGTCTTTAACCGCCTGGGCGCCGAAGGTCGCCACTCCGGGGTTACCCTAGGGATCACCCCCATCCTGGCGGAAATGCTGGCCGCCAAGGTCTTTCGCCAGGAGTTCAAGGACTACCTGGAGGCCAAGATCAAGGCGGCCAAAGATGACCTGGCCACCTTTAAAAAGCTGGGGGATGACCACTTCTCTTCCCTGGCCCGGATGTGGGAGGTCCACTATGAGGAACTGCGGCGGGCCTTCAGCGAGGATTTTGGCGAAGACCTGCTGGGGGCCTTCCGGCGGTTGATGGATGACGGCGTCCTCGAAATTATCACTTCCGCCGCCACCCACGGCTACCTGCCCCTGTTGGGGCGGGATACCGCAGTCCAGGCCCAGGTGCAGCAGGGGACGACCGCCTACCGCCGGCACTTTGGCCGGGACCCCCAGGGGTTCTGGCTGCCGGAGTGCGCCTACCGGCCGCGCTATCCCTGGGTCCCGCCCCTGAAGGATTTTACCGGGGAACCGGTGCTGCGCAAGGGGGTGGAAGAGTTTCTCTCGGAAAACGGCCTCAAGTATTTCTTCATTGACTCCCACCTCCTGAAGGGGGGGAAGGCCATCGGGGTCTATAAGGACCGCTTCGAGGCCCTGGAGCGTCTGTGGGAGCGCTTTGCCGCCCAATACCAGGAGCGGCCGGAGGAGGAGGATAAATCCCCCTACCAGGCCTATCTGGTGAGTTCCGCCCCGGAGACCAAGCGCCCGATGGCCGCCTTCACCCGGGACCCCAAGACGGGCCTCCAGGTGTGGAGCGGCGAATGGGGCTACCCCGGAGACGGCAATTATTTGGATTTCCATAAGAAGCGCTTTCCCGGGGGCCTGCGCTACTGGCGGGTGACCAGCGCCAAGGCCGATCTGGCCGATAAGGAGCCCTACCACCCTGAGTGGATCGCGGGGCGGCTGCGCGACCAGGCGGACCACTTCGTCTCCCTGGTGGTGGGGATCCTGTCGGAGTTTAAAGAGAAGGAAGGCCGGCCCGGCATGGTGGTGGCGCCCTATGACACCGAGCTCATCGGCCACTGGTGGTTCGAGGGGCCCGAATGGCTCTATCAGGTGCTGAGCCGGATGCACGACTACACCGAAGTGAGCCTGAGTCCCGGCGGCGAAATCCTGGAAGCCTCAGCCCCCCGGGCGGTCATCTCCCTGCCCGAGGGTTCCTGGGGGGAAGGGGGTTATCACTGGATCTGGCTCAACGAGATGAATGACTGGACCTGGCGCCATGTCTATGCCGCGGAGCAGGACATGGAGGACCTGGCCCGGCTCTGGGCCGAAGACCCCGATCCCCGCTTACAAGACCTGTTGAAGCAGTGCGGCCGCTCCCTGTTCCTGCTGGAGTCCTCGGACTGGCAGTTCCTGATCAGCACCTTCAGCGCCCGGGATTATGCGGAGCTCCGGTTGACGGTCCACAATGATGATTTTCGCCGCCTGGCGGCCATGACCCGACGCTACGCCGCGGACCGCCACCTGCCCCCGGAAGATTGGAATTTCCTGCACCTGTGCCGGGAGCGGGATGACATCTTCCCGGATATCGACCCGCGCTGGTGGGCCCGGGTCCAGTATCCGCCGCAAGAGACGGAGTAGTGTTGCGTCCCTGATATAATTTGCATGAATGCCTTGGCTTTTTCCCTCCCCCTTGATGGGGGAGGGTTAGGGTGGGGGTGAAATAATTACCCGATTACATTGGCTTATTCCCCCTCCCCCCAACCC
>JBAVUP010000199.1:0-10110 GCA_049696835.1 Desulfobaccales bacterium | reverse complement strand
GCTCCGGGCACGCCGGTCGCCGCGGCGGCGAGGCCGGCGAGACCGACGGTCTTCATGAACTCCCGGCGGGTCAGTCCTGAATCTTTTGTCTTCCTACTCATGATAGTCACCTCATAGGCTTATGATTCATGGATTGTTTCGTACAAATGTCCTCGTTCCCAAGTTGCACTTGGGAACGAAATTTGGGGCCCAAGCTCAGCTTGCGTGCATCTTCATTGTTCCCAAGCGCAGCTCGGGAACAATGGGTAAGCAGTGCAGTAGAGGCCCCTGGTCACCGCTCTAAATGAGCATGCGCCCCGGGCGTGACCGGGATTCGTTTTCACTGTATACCCGGATGGCCCGCAGTCCCGACACCGGGCATTCATGCTCGCACATGCCGCAGCCGATACATCTGGCGGCGTCCACGAACGGACGCTGCAATCGTACCATGATATCCAGCCGGGCCCCGGTTGCCGCGAGGCCGTTTTCCGCCAGGGGGCGCTCCAGGGTCAGTCGGGCGCCGGTCCAGCCGGTGATGCGCCGGAGCGCGGCCTCTGGCTGGCCAGTGGGACGCAGGTAGTAGTCGCCGCTGGCCAGATTTGCCGCGGTGGAGATGGCCGCGCCCAGTTCCACCTCTGGTCCCTGAGCTTTGGCCGGCACAGCCTGGCCGTCCCGGATGGTCTCGAACACCGTACGGGTAAAGATGGCCTTGGGGCTTACAGGACACATTTCTTGACAGACCAGACAGGGGCGGTCCATGACCCAGGGCAGACAGCGGGTGCGGTCCACGAAGGCCGTGCCTATGCAGATCGGCCCCTGGTCGGCGAACGCGCCGACGCCTTGCTTTTCCTCGAGGCTGAGAGGCCGGATGGCCGCGGTGGGACAGACCTGGCCGCAGGCGATGCAGTTGGGTTGGCAGCCGCCGCGGCCGATGCGGTAGTTGACCGCCGGGGTCCACAGGCCCTGCACCCCGGCCTCGAACAAGGCGGGCTGGATGATGTTGGTCGGGCAGATACGCATGCATTGGCCGCAACGGATGCAGTGGGCCAGGAAGCGCTCTTCGTCCAGGGCCCCCGGTGGCCGGATGAGGCTGGGGTCGCGGCCCGCCCCGGCCAGAGCGCCGACGCCCCACATGGAGGCCAGGAGCAGCCCGCCTCCGGCCAGGATCATGCCGCGTCTGGACAGGTCCGGCAACCCGACCTCACCGGCGGCTGAGGCAACGCCTGCAAAGGTGACCCGGCCGGCCGGGCAGCGGTCCAGGCAGTTCATGCACATCACGCATTCCCCGGCGATGAAGGTTCCCGACGGACGGCAGGCTCCTTCGCAGTAAAGCTCACAGACCCGGCAATCGCCGCAGGTGTCCGCGGTCTTGCCGATGCGCCAGGGGGCGAAGCGGCTCAACAGGCCGAAGAGCGCCCCCAGCGGGCAGGCGAAGCGGCAAAAAAACCGGGGCCAGGCCAGGTTCAACCCCACCAGCGTCAGGAACACGACCCCCAACAGCCAGGCCGAAGCGTAAGCGCGCGGCTCGTCGTTGAGCAGGCCCAGGCGGTTATCAGCTAAGGGGGCCAGGGCCAGGTTCACGCTGCGGTGCAGCAGGGGCAGCGGGTCAAAGATGCCGGTCTGGACCGACCCCATGAGGGCCAGGGCCAGCAGACCGACCAGGAGATAGTACTTGAGAGCCTGAGCCCGGCGGTGCCGATTGGCCTCCACCCGGCCGGCCGGGTTAAGCCCCCGCCGGGCTAGCCAGCCGGTGAACTGGTTGATGGTGCCCAGGGGGCAGGCAAAGCCGCAGAAGAACCGGCCCACGAACAGGGTCAGCCCGATGGCGACCAGGGACCAGGTGAGGGTAGCATAGAGCGTACCGGTGGCCAGAACCATGCCCAGGGCGGTGAGGGGGTCCAGATCCAGGATCCAGTTGATGGGCCAGCCGCGCAACTGCCACCAGGCCGTGCCCAGGGTGGCTGTGATACAGAACCACAGGAAAACCGCCAGGAAGAAGGCTTGGCTGAGGCGGCGGACGGTAACGATGCGCATGAAACGTGGTCCTATTTCACAAGCCAGAGAAAGGAAAAGGCTTCACCGGCTCGATATAATTCGTTTGAAAATCCCCCTAAATCCCCCTTTTTCAAAGGGGGACTTCCCAAAGAATTTCGCCAGGTTCCCCCCTTTGACAAAGGGGGGTTAGGGGGGATTTTGCTTTTATGGTGATAAATGAAAAAAAGTAATTTTGATTCAAGACCCCGATTAGTAAATTTTAAATATTAATCAGCGCCGGGTTGAGCCGGTGGTAGTCGGCCTGGCCCGTGCCGGCTTTCTCAGCCATGCGGATGTAAGGCACGTCGGCCAGGGTCCGCCCCAACAGCTCCACGCCCACGGCGTCGGCGGCCACTGGGTCGGTGGAGATTACCATGGTGCCGGTGTCCTTCAGATCGGACAGGGACCCGCCGGTGGGGCCGTTGGTCATCATGCTCACCGTGCCGTCCAGGACGCACAGGGTCGGCTTGAGCAACTGGGACAGCTCGGTGATGATGCCGTTGATGTCCTGGTGGAAGACGTTGCGCCGCCCCCCCAAGAAACCGTAAAAATTCTTAAGGGTCATGGAGGCCCCGGCGCGTTGGTGGTCCTTGACCGGGGAGACCACGATGACCTTGGTCACTCCCGGGAAGACCCCGGCCATGACCGGCCAGTTCCGGATGAGCTTGCCCCCGGGCAGGCTGACGGGAGCAAACAGGGCGGCTCGGGGTGTGATGATCCGGGCCCCGGCGGTCAGGGCCGCCTTGGCCAGCCCGGAGATGTCAAAGCAGCTATCGGGATTGTTGATCGGGTTGTCCGTCACCAGCACCTGGGCCGCGCCGGCCTTAAGGCACAGACCGGCCACGGCGGCCAGCACCTCCGGATGGGTGGTGGCCCCCAGGGAGGCCGGGGTGGCGAACGCGGCGTTGACCTTGACGAGCACCCGGTCGCCCTTCCGGATGAAGGCCTCCATGCCTCCCAGGGCCTTGACCCCCTGCTCCACCATCACCGCCCGGTCCGTGCCCCGGACGATGGCCATTTTCCCTCCCCCCGAGGCCATGGCCCGGACCGTATAATCCCCCAAACCGGTCAGGGCTTTCTGGCCCTCGGCCGGGGCGGGGCCTTTCGGGTCATATAAGGCCAGGCCCAGGCCACCGGCGGCCAGGGCCACAGCCGAGGCGTACCCCACCCGCTTGAGGAAATCCCGGCGGCTCAACTCAACGGTTTCTGGTGCGGCGTCCCTTGGCTTGGATGACAATTAAGTGCCTCTGGTTGTTTCTACAATGATGAAGTCCCCCTTTTTTAACGGGGGATTTGGGGGGATTATAAAGAGCTTAATGATAATTCCCCTGCCCATCCGTGGGGCGGTTCACGGTTTCCCCTTGAGCGTGGTGCGCAATTTAGCGGCCAGTTCCAGGGCGGCGGCCGGCGAGGTCGCGTCATGCACCCCGGCCAGAGTCCGCCCCTGGACAAAGACCATTTCGAAGGAGTTATCCAGGACGAGCACCGGGATGTCCCCCGGCGCGCCCGGAGTCTGGACCTTCTGGTAACCGTTGGCGGCCAAAAAATCCAGGTAACGCTGCGCCTCCGCCTGGGCCTGCTCCGGGGTGTCGCGTTCTACGATAAAGGCCGTGGCGTTGCCGGCCTTCAAACTGTATTCACCGGTGAGCACGTTATTCAAACCCTCCAGGCCAAAGGTGTCGGTGGCGCTCAGGCGCACGGTGTCCAGCGCCAGGCCTTCCTTGGGAAAGAGCGCGGCCAGGTTCGGCGTTTCGCCCGCGGCGGGCAGCTTGGCCAGGAGCGCCTTGGCATAAGTCTCCAAGGAGCTGAGCAGCGCCTCCGAGGCCCGATCCGACACGATCTCCACGTAAAACCGACCCTGGGTGAAGAACAAAGCATTGGCCGTACTATAGGCGTTGGCGGTCAGGGGAAGACTGGGAGAACCCGGACGGCGCTGGCCGCTGAACACGGCAAAGGCATTTTGAGCCGAACCCATATTATAGATAAACACTTCGACATACGCTTTGCCGGCGGTGTCCAGACCGAATTTGCGGCAAGACATCTCTTTGAAACCCGCGGGCAGGTAAAGCTCGGCCTTGCCGTCGATCTTGTCGGAAAGGTTTTCCGGGCCAAAGCTCTCGACAGGGGCCAGGGGGGTGAATCCAGGGACCTCGGGGATGAAGGCGGCGGTGGCGGCCGGTTTTTGACCGGAAACGGCCAGGGATTTGCCCTGCAGCGGGGCGCGCATGGCCACGCGCACCGCGGGGTTGAAGCTGGCCTGCCGGACCAGCAGCCCAATAATGATCAGGCCCAGCAAGGCGAGAATGCCATACCCGGTGAACCTCTGGGCCGCGCCCACCTTTGCCTTGCGCCGTGCCATAAATTTGCCGAAGCGGCCAGCTTACCTGGAGATTTTCTTCTGCAGGTTCAAGTCATAAATCGGGGTATAGTGGAGATCACTCCGCAGGACTGCTTCCGGAGGCTTGTCCACGAGTTCCCCGTTTTTCTGGATGAAACGCAATTCGGCCCCGACGCCGCAGCCGGCCTTACAGGCCAGGTCCAACTTGGATTTAGTCGAGCCGTACTCCGGTTCCGCCTTGGTCCCGTGGAATTTTTCCCGCCACTCGATCCATTGCTGGGGGGTCAAGCCGCTCTGGTCGATGAAAACATAGTAGACTACTTTATCCGGGCAGTCCTCCTCCAGGTAAACGGTGTACTCCATGGGGGTGCTGCCTTGCCCGGCCAGGCGATTTTTATCGCCCGCCTCGATGAGCCAGGCCGTGGGACATTGGCGGGAGGCGGCAAAGGCTTGCACCGGACCGAAAATGACCGCCGGGTTCATCTCGTCGGCCACGAAATTTCCTGCAAGGAACTTGGCGGGCGGAGTGAAGGCGGTCAGCCCGTTGGCCTGCCGCAGGGACATGGCCTTCTGGCTCGCCGCCCAGGCCCCTGAGCCATTGCCAACCAGGAGGATAACCCCTAAGAATATCGGAAGTAGACGCATCATACCCCCTCCTTGCTTTCTACTGGCTGTAAAAGGCAGGAAATGTGGATCTTCGGGAAGGCGTGCACATTTTGGGTGACTATAACGGTGCCAGAGGCCGGGGCAAGGTTCTCAAAAGCCCGGACAACCTGCAAGGCAGCAAGCGTGGCAGCCACAGGGGCACCATGGAATGATGTCGCGGCAACCAGGGCCGGCGCGACCATGGAGAAAGCTCCTTATGTGGATCTATGTACATTTTGCTCAAAAAATTGCAAGTACCCCGGGGCCAAGATGAGAATTTATGCTCTTACTTATGCCATCGGTCGATTTGCACCGGCTCGCGGGGCTTGAGGCCCGTCCCAAAGAAGGCAGCGTCATCGGCGCCGCAGAATCATGACCCTGAGCCCGCCTGCCATGAGTCCGACCATCGGGCTTACCCGCGAGACGACTGGTGTGATCCGATCCCGATGCTGGCCGGATGTGGCTTTGTCCGTACGCCGCGGACGATCGCCCGGCGCAAGGGGAGGTGATATAAACACACCATCTTTCAATAAGGTAAGAAATCTGGCTCACCTGCCGTTAACTATTGAAAAGGTTTGGTTTGGTAGGGGGAACTAAGAACAGCGATTATCTTGCCAGCTTCGGCTATTATCGATTGGGTGAGGGAAATGCCGGGTATGATCTGGATAAGAAAAGTTTTCAGAGTCCTGATAAGTTCCCAGTCATAGGAGTGAGTTTGCAGCGTGGGATTTTTGTTTATATAGATATTGTGTAAACTTACTTTTCCCCCTATTTTTTGCCGTAGGGCGGGAAAGTGAAACGCATCCCGCCTTCCGCAATTGGGTTAGACCTAAATTATGCCGCACTATGTTCGCGCCGTTGTTTCTGGCGGCACTTTCTTTTTCACAGTCACGCTGCTGGAACGCCGCGGGAAACTAATGATGCTAAAGGCGGGATGCGCTATGCTTTCCCGCCCTACGTGCTTACGTCCATGACCATGCCAGGTGAGCAAACCGAATGAGGAAAGCCGCCCACAGCAATCCCAGATAATAAGAGATGGTCACGTCACTCGGCCAGTGCGCCCCCAAGGCGACCCGGGCTACCCAGCCGATAACGAGGAAAGCACCGCACCCAATCAAAAGGGCGGTGCGTAGCACGCCGGAACTCCTCATCGTGGCCAGGACCGCCAGAAAGCCAAAAGTAGCGGCATACCTAAGGGCAAACAAGGAAGGGAAGCCGTAACCGTGAAGTGGTCGAAACACGTGCACCATTTCCGCGGAAGGCCGCGGCCGGGCAATAACCGGGCTGAGCCAATTTCCCAGGCCCCACATCCCCACCAAACTGAGGATGGAGAGAAGCGCGGCGCGCCATCCGGCCAAAGCCCATGAAAGGATGAAGATAAGCGCCAGAATAAGGAGGATCCATGGGAATTCGGCCGTCCGCGAGACTCCTTCGGCCCAATTCAGGTTCGGGGGTACCAGGGATTGCACCCACCTTTCTACCGCCACGTCTCCGGGGAAGTAGGCAAAATATTTCGTGGCCAGGGTGACTAAGGCGGCAATTATGCATAGCCCTATCCATACGGCATAGTTAGTGCGCATTGCCCTTCTCTCCCTTGGTTTGTAACCATTCCATACCGCGCTCGCGAGCCGATTTTCTCTTAAATATATGGTTCGTTCTGGCAAACTCAAGGTGGAGAAAAAATATGAGGACATGGCGCAGGCCCCCCGAAGTTGATCGGGCAAAGGAAAGATCAGATTCGGCTATCCGAAGAAAGCCCTTGCCCTTCCGTAATTAAATTCAATATATCTTGCCAGGAATTGGACTTATCGGTGGAGTGGGGAAAATTGCAGATATGGTCTGGATAGGGGAAGTTTTTAGAGTTTTGATAAGCTTTCACTTATAGCAGTTATCTTGAGTCCTTCAGAATTCATAACGCAGCCCGGCGTTGACGCAATGGGCGGTAGAGTTGCCGCGGCCCACCTCGGCGTTGTAGTTGACTTGGGCGTACAGGTTTTTCTTGACCCCCACGGTGACGTTGGCCCCCAGCACCGCAAAGTTCCGCTCGGCCGCGTCGGTCTGGAAGTTGAAGGTGCTGCTCCCCTGGCTGAGGCTGGCGTTGAGGCCCCGGCTGCCGTTGGCGAACTCGTGTTGATAGAAGGCGTAGCCCTGGGGCGCCACTTTGACCGAGCCCATCTTGAAGGGGACGGTGACGCGGCCGCCCAGGCCGGTTTGGAGAGATGCCGCGTCCTGGGCCCCTACCTTGAGGTTCAGAGAATCCGCGCCCTGCTCGTTCAAAGAGCCCACCCAAATGTGGGAGTAGGCCAGGGTCGCGGAGGGCGTCAGGATAAACCGGCTCAGTTTAAGGTCATACCCCGTCTCCCCGTAGAGGTTGAACTGGTTGCCGGTGGTGGAACTTGAGGTGGTGCGGGCCAGGCCGCCGAAATTGATCCCCCGCTTCAGGTCGTAGAGGTTGAGGGCGTAGCCGACGGAGCCGTAAGCGTAGAGGGACCCGGGGAAATAGGCGGCATAGGCGTTAAAGGGTATGGTGTTGGCGGTGACGCTGCCCCCGGAGCCGTAGAAGCTGGAGGTGGTATTACTGTAGCCGGCCGCCAGGCCGACCAGGAGGTTATCCCGCAACCGGTAGTCGGCCCCGGCGGTAAAGCCGCCCAGGGTGAAGTTATAGCCCGTCTGGTTCACCGAAGTCTTCTGGTTGCCGAAGGCGGCTCCCCCATCCGCAAAGAGGCCCCAGCGGCTCTCCGGCGCCGCAAACTCTTTCCGGGCGCTGAACAGGTTGGAGAGAGACGCGCCATTGTAAGCCAGCATCAGGCCATCCAGCTTGGAGTAATTGAAGTTAAGGCCTCCGGAGGTGAGACCGCCGCCGCTACTCCCCCCCTGGAGAAACCGGAGGTTGGTGGTCCGGGTGGCCAGATTGCGCATCTGGAAGGTGGCTGCGACAAACCCCAGGCTGGTCAGGGCCCCGGCCTTCTCCGGGGAAATCTGCTTGAAGGCGTTTTGCACGTCAGATGCGGCCGGGAGGTTATCCAGGGTGGCCAGGACGGCGCCCAGGTCGCCGGTCGTGGTGCCGGCCACGCTATTGAGCATAAGGCCAACCTGCTGCTGATTCGAATTGAGCCCCAACCACTGGTTGGCATAGTCTCGCTGGACCGTCAGGCCGAAGCTGGTGGCGTCATAATACGGTTGCCAGAGCAAGGTGGGGCCTGCGGGCTGGGTAACGGTGCTGAAGGTGCCCGTCAGGCCGCCGGTGGTCTTGATGATGTCGGCGAACCTCGTGTTTACCGGGGGGCGATAGCCGTTCAGAAGTACCGGAGTTATCGTACCGTTCAGGCTGGCGGTGCCGGTAACATTGATCTTGTCGTAGCTGGCGGGCGAGGCGATTTCGGCCCGGAGGGTGCCGCTGGCCGTCTGGGTGTAGCTGCCCACCACGTTCAGGGTGCCGGGAGAGTTGCCCGGGCTCACCGTGCCACTATTGGTCACGTTGCCGATGGTGCCGGTCCCGCTCAGGCTACCCCCAGATTGCACGATGACCGGGGCGTTGGGATAGTCCCCTTGCACATTGAGCCCACCGGCAGACACCGTAATGGTGCTGGAGTAAGGGCTCGTGCCGGCATTAAGCGTGAGAGTACCCAGTCCAATCTTGTTAATGCCGATGCCCCAGCCGGTGCCCTGATAATAATTGGTAAGGGTAGCGGGGTCGATGGACTGGTTGGCGTTGTTGGCGCCAAAGTTTCTGGAGGTGAGGGTGTAGATATAGGTGTCAAAAGTGGACCAGGTTTTCGTAGTCGAATTATAGATATAATAAACCACGGTAATGGTATTGCCGTTCACCGTCACCAGGCTGTAGCCATAAGTAGTCTGTTGACTGTTTTCTCCTATAGTCCGGGGATCTTGATAGGTTCCGTCCCAGGAGGTTTCCAACGGCGCGCCGCCGGCCCCAAGTATTATCTGTTGGATCTCCGGCCCCCCATTGATGGATATCATGGCTCTATCGTAAAGATGGACGTGCGCGGCGAAATAGATGTTGACGCTGGAGTCCCCCAGGCTTTGCCAAAAGGCGTCGCGCTGGGCCGGATATTTCGACAAAAATTCAGTTTCAGAAACGTTGAGGCCAAACGCCGGATAATGACCGTAAACAAAGGTGAAAGGGAGGGTATTGGCTTGCAGCTGGGCATTAAGCCAGGCTTGGTTAACCTGATAGGGGTTGGTGGCAGTAGATTCATCGAGGGCGACGATGAAGACATTGTTCTTGGAGAATTTATAACTCATGCCCACTTCGTTGGGAGGGCCGTTTTGAGGGATTTGGGGCATATTGCCCATATTTGCCAGCCAAGCTTGAGCGTTGCTAGCGTAATTGGGGCCTGGACCGGGGTCCGCCCCAAAGGCCTCATGATTGCCCCGGACCGGGTAGGAGATGTTCAAGATGTTCAAGATGGGAGTCGTCATGGCGCTCTTCCAGTTGGTATATTGCTGCGCCAGACTGGGGCCTCCCGGAATGGCGACTCCCAAAAAATTGTCACCGCCGCACAGAACGAAGGCCGGGTTTTGAGTGGCAATCTGCGCGGCCATTGCCGTCACGATTGGTGTGTTAACGCCAGAAGGATCAGTGGGGCTTTGTTGATCGCCTAAAACCGCGAAGGACCAAGGGTCCGCCGCGGCTAATTGAACCGTGGCGCCCATGGCAAGAAGGGCTATGAGGAAACTGACAGCCAACTTCCTGAGGTAATGAGCCGCTACCACGGTTAGATCTCTTATGTTGCCCCAGTTCTGGTGGACGGGTATTTTTGCCTGGCAGAATTATATGCCATAGATATGGAGAAAAGGCAAACCGCCTAGTCATGATCTTCAGATCAGACTTTTTTTTCGGCAAAGGAAGGTTATTAGGAGGATGGGTGGCTCTTGTGCCGATTGCAGCACGACGCTGGATAATGGACCATTTCCCATGATAGAAAAAAACCCTGAGGTGGAAGAAAGAAAGAGGAACAGCTGATAGCTTGCCAGATTCGGCAATTATCGCTTTAGTGGGGAAAATTCCGGATATGATCTGAATATCAAATCTTGGGTGGGGTGGTCGAGATGAGGTCTGCCGAATTTGTTGCGCATTCACTAAATTACTT
>JBAVUP010000198.1:0-3664 GCA_049696835.1 Desulfobaccales bacterium | reverse complement strand
ACGCTTACAAGAAACTCCCCCGGACTCCCACCCCCAATCCCTTATGGGGGTTGGGAGGGGGTGTGGGGGAGGGCAGGGGCCGTCGGCCCCTGGCCCTCCCCCACCATCTCTATTCCACAATTTCCGTGCCGATGCCGGTGTCGGTGAAGATTTCCAGGAGCACGGCGTGGAGCATGCGGCCGTCCAGGATATGGGCCTTGCCCACCCCGCCCGCCACCGCCTCCAGGCAGCAGTTGACCTTGGGGATCATGCCGCCCTTGATGGTGCCGTCGGTCAGCAGGGCCAGGGCGGTCTCCCGGTCCAGGGTGGAGACCAGATGGCTCTCCCGGTCCAGGACCCCGGCTACGTCGGTGAGCAATATAAGCTTGGCGGCGCCCATGGCCTTGGCCACCGCCCCGGCCACCAGATCGGCGTTGATGTTATAGGTCTCCCCGGCCTCTCCCACGCCCACCGGGGCCACCACCGGGATGAAATGGTGTTCCTGGAGGGTGCGGAGCAGGGCGGCGTTGACCCCCGTCACTTCGCCCACCAGGCCGATGTCGATGATCTCCGGGGGCTCGTCTTCCCGGGGGCGGTAAAACTGGAGCTGCTTGGCCATGATCAGGCGCCCGTCCTTGCCGCTCAGACCCACGGCGCTGCCGCCCGCGGCGTTGATCAGGTTGACGATCTCTTTGTTGACCTTGCCGGCCAGGACCATCTCCACCACGTCCATGGTGTTCTGGTCGGTCACCCGCATGCCTTCCACGAATTGGGTGGGAATGTCCATCTTGGCCAGCACCTTGCCGATCTGGGGCCCGCCCCCGTGGACCACCACCGGGTGGATGCCCAGGTACTGGAGCAGCGTGATGTCCTGGGCGAAGGCGCCCTTGAGATCCGGCTCCTGCATGGCCGCGCCGCCATACTTGATCACCAGGGTCTGCCCCTGGAAGCTGCGCATGTAGGGCAGGGCCTCGAGCAGGATTTCGGCTTTTTTGATGTATTCTTTAGTCATGGTAATTTCTTTGTTCGCTTATTTATTATCATTCTGCTAAAATTTCACTCTCAATAGATGTATGTATTTCGAAGAAAGTGCTACTAATTTCCTCTTCCAATCTATTTAGTACATGACTAAAAATAAGTCCATCTACAGTAGTTTTATAGGTCAATAAACAAATAGTAACTTGCAAAAGCGATAAAGCAGTTCCTTGACCAGGGTCACATAATCCAAGATTGCTTGGGCCAGCAAGAAGTATTTCTGGATCTGTAGGGTAAAGCCCAAGTTTAAAAAATACACCTTTGGGATTAGCGTGAATATTATGGCTAGCCATTTTATAAAATGGTCTAAAATGCTCTAGTCTTACATATTCTTCTATGTCACGAAAGTTTGGTCGTTTTTTGTTTAATACAATTCCAGCCCATCCATATTCATTCTTATAAGCCTCACCAAATCTCTTGATGAGACCATCTTTTTCCAAAATAAGATCATTAAATTCCTCGTCTGTAAGTGGCTCATAACCGATTTGTTTGCAATAATTTTGATAACATTTTGCAGCTTTATAAGATTCAATCACTTCATGAAGTATATAACGTTCCGCAACTTCACTACTATTTGAACTTATAAAAAAAGATATGACGGCAATTTCGTGAAGACATCGCCATCGAGCATGTGCACCGTCTGCGTAACCAGGCTTAAGCAATACTAAAACCTCTGATGCAACCTGGCAAGCTCTTGCCTGCAATCTTGTCAAGACGTTGAAGATATGATCATTTTCTTTAATTGCGATATCCCTAAACTCATTATTAAAATCGTTACCAACTTCGATAGCAATATTTATAAAAACTTGTAGCAGGTTAAGCGCTTTTTCCCATTGCTTAAAAATGATTTTTTCAAATGCTCTCCTTTCTTTAAGATCAGATTTTAATATTCCGGAAGCATCGCGCTTGATTCTACTAAAAATCCTAGAGGATAAGTCATCAATAATTTGGGGGACAGCTTGTTCCATTCTTTTAGTAAAATCTTTTTCAAATATATCTGCATCTTCTTCGGTTAATTTTATTTCCAAATCATTCTTGTTAATACCTTGTGGAATAAATTTATCATCTAATTCAAGTTTAAAGTTCTCTATACCAACTTCTATTAAGTTTGTTTTAATTTTGTCTAACTGAGATAGATCGAGATCAATCCCCAGGAGCTTAAGGCGTCTTTGAATAATAGATGCTACAATATTATCTATACTGCATGCTTCTTTTATGGCAGAATCAAGAATATCTTGCATGCTTCCCATTTTAATCACCTTAACAATAGTGGTCAGTGATCAGTCTTTTCTAACTACCCACTGGTCACTGACCACTGGCCACTGCTACAAAATATACCGGCTCAAATCCTCGTCTTCGATGAGGGCGGCCAGGCGGTCCCGGACGTAGGCATCGGTGATGGTGATCTCCTGGGCCCTCAGGTCCGGGGCCGTGAAGGAAATCTCTTCCAGCAGCTTCTCCATGACCGTGTGCAGGCGACGGGCCCCGATGTTCTCGGTGCGGTCATTCACGCTCGTCGCCAGGGCGGCAATCTCCTTGATGGCCCCGGGGGTGAAGGTCAGCCGGATGCCTTCCGTGTTTAGCAGGGCCTGATACTGCTTGATCAAAGCGTTTTCCGGCTCGGTCAGGATGCGTTCGAACTCCTCCGGCCCCAGGGAGTGGAGTTCCACCCGGATGGGGAAGCGGCCCTGCATCTCCGGGATCAGGTCCGACGGCCTGGACAGGTGGAAGGCCCCGGAGGCGATGAACAGGATATGGTCGGTGCGCAGCATGCCGTATTTGCTGTTGACCGTGGTCCCTTCCACGATGGGCAACAGGTCCCGCTGCACCCCTTCCCGGGAGACGTCGGGCCCCCGGGTACCGTCCCGGCCCACGATCTTGTCGATCTCATCTAAGAAGATGATGCCGTTCTGCTCCACCTTGCGCCGGGCTTCCTCCACCACCCGGTCCATGTCGATGAGGCGGCTGGCCTCCTCCTGGAGCAGGTATTCCCGGGCCTCCGCCACTTTCACCTTGCGCTGTTTGGTGCGGCCGGGAAAGATGTTGCCCAGCATATCCTTCAGGTTGAAGTCCATTTCCTCCATGCCGGCGGCGGAAAAGATCTCCACCACCGGCGTGGCGCGCTGGCTGACTTCCAACTCTATGAAGCGGTCCTCCAGGCGTCCGTCCCGGAGCATGACTCTCAGCTTCTCCCGGGTGTTGTCCCCGTCGCCTTCCTGCCCCGGGGTGGAGCCCGGCAGCAGCGCGTCCAGCAGGCGCTCTTCCACGGCCTCGTCGGCCTTGGCCTGGACCTTGTCCCGTTCTTCGGCCTTGACCATGTTCACGGCCAGCTCCATCAAATCCCGGACCATGGATTCCACGTCCCGGCCCACGTAGCCCACCTCGGTGAACTTGGAGGCCTCGATCTTCAAAAACGGGGAGGAGGTGAGCTTGGCCAATCTCCGGGCGATCTCGGTCTTGCCCACCCCGGTGGGGCCGATCATGATGATGTTCTTGGGCGCGATCTCATCCCGCAGGGCCTCGGGGACCTGCTGGCGCCGCCAGCGGTTGCGCAGGGCGATGGCCACCGATTTTTTGGCGTCCGTTTGCCCGACGATATATTTGTCCAACTCCGCCACGGTCTCCCGGGGGGTCAGGTGATCCCCGGAGA
>JBAVUP010000197.1:0-53069 GCA_049696835.1 Desulfobaccales bacterium | reverse complement strand
CCGTCCAGGCGGCGGGTGGCCACGGCCTCCTGGTGGTCCGCCAGGCGGCCCCGGATGTCGTAGGGGTTGGTAGAGCGCTGGTATTGGTCCACCAGGTCGGGGCACTCATAGGGCATGCTGAATTGTCGGGGGAATTCGTGAAAGACCACGGCGGCGCCCGATTCCTCCATATAGTCCCACAGGTCGGTGAAGATGGGGGGGATGCCGGCAAAGCCGAGGCGCACCCGGCCATCAGCGGCGGGCCGTGCTTCGGCCTCTTGGAGGAAAGTCGCCAGGCGTTGTTCGTAGGCCACCGGGTCGGAGCCGAAGTCCGAGCTGGAGATGAGCCACTGGAAATTCTCCCGGCCGGTCACCTGGCCGGTTTTCCAGGTGAGGCGGTCCAGCCGGCGCAGGTGCCGGCGCAAAGGGGTAAGACGCGCCTGCATCCGGGCCACCGCCTCAGGGTCCGTCCCCAGGCGGTCCGTTAAGGCTGCGATTTCCCCGGCCAACTGCTGCCGGTCACGGGGATAGGGGAACTTGAAATGGATGATGGTAAGGCCTTCGGATTCCAGGATTTCCCCCAAGGCCTGGGTATTCGAGCAGTCCCCCTGGCAGGCGGCGATGACCGCGGCAATCTCCGGGTGGGATTTGACCACGGTATAAATCCCCTTGATCCAGGAGCAGAGGGTGCGGGGGAAGCCGGCGGCTTCGGCCTGGCTCACCTGCGCCAGGGCGTCGGGGGCCGCGATAAACAGGTTATTCAGGTCCACCGGCGAGAGATTTGCGGCCAGCACCACCTCCACGGGGATGGTGGTGGTCAGGCCCACCCGGGTGCCGGGGGCCAGGGGTGGTGAGGGGCGCATAATGTTTAGGGCACTTCGCCTTCCTGCCAGTGGAGTTCCTGCAATCCTGCGGTCGCGGATAGGCTGCTCAAAACCTGTTTGAAAGAAACGGTATCCTTGGATTGCAGGCGCAGACGATAGGTCTGCACGTTGCTGGCAGGTTCCAGGGTATAGTTGATAAATTGGATAATCAGTTGATGGTCTTCAAGAATTTGCTTGATCTGGTCCAGGGGGTTTTCCACCCCGTGATAACTCAAGGTCAGCATGGTGAACAGGTCGTGGGTGAAGATCTTTTTTAAATGGCGCAGGCCGTAGAGGATGATCAGGCTGACCAGGGTGGCGAACAGGGCCGGGATGAGATACCCGGCGCCGATGGCCAGGCCGATGCCGGTGGCCAGCCAGAGGCCCGCGGCGGTGGTCAGGCCCCGCACCGAGCCCTTGCCGGAGATGATGGCGCCGGCCCCCAGGAAACCCATGCTGGCGATGGCGTAGGAGGCGATCCGGGCCGGGTCCAGGCGCACCACCGAGTGGTCCACGAGCAGGTGCCGGTGCATTTCTGCCATTTCCAGGGACAGCATCATCATGAGACAGGCGCCGACGGTGACCAGGATAAAGGTCCGGAGCCCCGCCGCCATGCCATGGGCCTCCCGTTCAAAGCCGATCGCCATGCCGACGGCCGCGGCGATCAGCAGCCTGGCCAACTCCCAGGTAATATGCTGGTTATCCCACATAAACCACTCCTTTACGTGACGGCGGCCTTGATTCCCGCGCGGGGGAAAGACGGCTCCGGGGAGAACGGCAAAACGGTAGCCGCATTCAGGTAAAACTCCGGCTGCAGCACCGGGCGCACCCGGGAAAGAGCCGGCGGGAGATGATCTGCCGGAAACGGCGCATCTTGGGGCCGTTCCAGATCTCCTGGAACGACTGCCCGGCGATGTTGCCGGCCACCAGGTGCAGGCACGGCGACACGGTGCCGTCGGGCAGGATGCGGCAGCCCTTCCACGGGGCGTTGCACACCTGGGGAAAGGGATGGCTCAGGTCCAGATAATAAGGGGCCAGCAGTTCCGGGGGCAGGTTGGGCAAAAACATGAGCTTTAGCCGGTCCTTGGCCAGGCGTTGGACCTGGCACAGTTGCCCGGTAAGCTGCGCCAGGTCCGCCGGGGTGATGTCGCTCTCATAGTATTCGCCTTCGGGGATGGAGGGGGGCGCCAGCTCCAGCCCCTGGTCTGCGGCGAACCGGGGCGACAGCGCCCGGTTATGGCGCTGGACATTGGCGGCGGCATTGAAGATGGTGTGCTGGATCTGGAGAATATCCGCCCCGATCTCCCGGGCCAGGGGCACCATCTGATCCAGGGTGGCCAGGCTGGCCTTGGAAATGACGCAGTTGATCGTGATGATGGGGCCGGGGCGGCCGTGCCGCTCCCGGGCGGCCACCAGGGCCTTGAGGCCCTCCCGGGTTTGGTTGAAGGCCCCCGCCTGCCCCCGGATGCCGTCATGCACCTCCGGGGGCCCGTCCATGGACACCGTGACCATCTCCACGCCCAGTGAGACCAGACTGTCGGCCAGCCGGTCAAATAGGGTGCCGTTGGTCTGGAGGTGCACCACGAACCCCCGGCCTTTGGCCTCCCGGAGGAATTCGGGGAAATGGGGGTACAGGGTGGGTTCGCCGCCGGTGAGGTAGAGCCGAGGCCGAAACGCGGCCACCTGGTCCAGGAGGTTGATCCAGGCAGACAGTGGCAGCTCCCGGCGAGGGTCGTACCAGGGGAGCCCCGTGGGGGCGTCATCATGGCGGTGCTGCTCGCACATCAGGCATTTCAGGTTGCAGCGCCGGGTCAGGTTGAGGTTGAGGTTTACCGGAGGGCCGCTGACGCCGTTGCGGAAGCGCCGGTCCAGGGCGATCCCGAATTTCTTGCGGTATTCTTCCCGGAGCAGGGTGTGGCCCATGCGAGGGTTTTGCCACACGAGCCTAAGGCCCCGCGTGGTCAGAGAGTTTTTGGGTCGGACCGGTTTAGGGTCTGCTCGCAAAGACATGGTATCGTTCCGCCGGGAAAATCACCGCCGACGCCCGAAGATGGCGGTGCCCACCCGAACCAGGGTGGCCCCTTCCTCCACCGCTATTTCAAAATCGCCGGACATGCCCATGGAGAGCTCCGCCAGAGGCAGGCCGGTGAGGCCCCGCAGCCGATCCCGCAACTCCCGCAAGGCCCGGACATACGGGCGGGCCTCCTCCGGGTCCGGAAACCAGGGCGGCATGGACATCAGGCCCCGGAGGCGCAGGTGAGGCAGCCGGGCCACCTCCTGCAGCAGTTCCGGCGCCACGTCCGGCGTCACCCCGGACTTGGTGTCTTCGCCCCCCTGATTGACTTGGATGAGGACGTCCTGGACCTTGCCGAGCCGGGCCGCGGCGGCCTCGAGGGCCTGGGCCAGCTTCAGGCGGTCCACCGAGTGGATCAGGTCAAACATCTCCACCGCGCCTTTAGCCTTATTGGTTTGCAGGTGGCCCACCAGATGCCAGCCCACCTTTCTCCCCAAAGCGTCGATTTTGGCTTTGGCCTCCTGGAGATAATTCTCCCCAAAGATATCCTGCCCCGCGTCAATGGCGGCCCGGATGCGGTCCAGGTCCACGGTCTTGCTCACCGCCACCAGGCGCACCCCGCCAGGGTCCCGACCGGCCCGGCGGGCTGCGGCGGCGATGGCCGCCCTCACGGCTTCGAGGTTCCGGGCGATCCCACTCATGTCTCGGCTGCCGGCGGCTCCTGGCCCAAGATGGCCTCTGCCGATAACCCGAAGGCCGTCAAGGTATTCTCCCAGGTGCGGGCCGCCACCTCCTCCAGGGTCAGGCCCCGGATGGCGGCCAACTGCTGGGCCGTGGCCACCACGTAGGCCGGTTCATTCCGTTTCCCCCGCCAGGGTTGGGGGGGCAGATAGGGGCAGTCGGTCTCCACCAAAATGCGGTCCAGGGGGGCCTGCCGGGCCACCTCCCGCAACGGCCCGGCCTTGGGGTAGGTCAGGGTCCCGGAGAAGGACAGGTAAAAACTCAGGTCCAGGAAGGCGCGGGCTTCTTCCAGGCTGCCTTCGTAACAGTGCATCACCCCGCCGGTGAGGCGGCCCCGGTATTCCTGGAGGATCGCCAGGGTCACCGGGGTGGCTTCCCGGGTATGGATCACCACGATTTTACGCCGGGCCACGGCGAGCTCCAACTGCCGGCGAAACCAGTGTTGCTGGATTTCTTCGGGTGAGCGCCGCCGGTAGAAATCCAGCCCGATCTCTCCGATGGCCACCACCTGGGGGTCCGCGGCCAGAGAGTCGAGGGTCTCCAGGTCCTGGTCGGTCATGGTGCCAGCGCCGTGGGGATGGACCCCGATAACCGCGACGATCCCGGGGGATCGCCGGGCCGTGTCGATAACCTGGGGCGCGTCCGCCAGGCTGGTGGCGATGTTGATCACCAGGTGGACCCCGGCTTCCCGGGCCCGCTGCAGCACCGCAACTTGATCGGGGAAGTGATTCTCCAGGTCCAGATGCGCGTGAGAATCAGCCAGACGAATCGACATAGCTTCAAGCTTGTGGACAATTTTCCTTTGCATGGTAAAATATACGAAATTTCTCCGGGCTGCAAGGAGAGGCGGTGACCGCCAGGGTTTTTGCTCTTGTGGTAGTAGTTTGGTTGTGCTTGGGGGTGGCCCTGTCAGCGGGGGCGGCGAGTCTGACGCACACTCCCCCCCATTGGCGAGCCATCGGCCGCGGGCTTAGCTTCACTCAAGTGGACGTCCTGCGGGCGGACGAAGTGGTGGCCAGCCTGGCGGTGGTGAAAATCGATCCCGCCTTCAATGCGTTTCGGGTCTTTCACGGCGCGCCGCGGCCCATCAGCGTCTGGCAGGAAAAGCTTGGGGCCCCCATTGTGTTCAACGGCAGTTACTATAAGCGCGATGGCAAGCCCTGCGGCCTGATCATTGCGGACGGCAAGCCCCTCGGTCCCACCCGCAACCGGCAGATGCGGGGGATGTTCGTGGCGGAACCCAGAGGCATGTCCCCGGACCTGCCCCGGGCCACCATTTTGGATCTGCTGACCACCCCCGTTGACCCGAAAAAATTGCCCTGGAACCAAGGAGTGCAATCCTTTCCGTTATTGCTGGACTATAAGGGGAAGATTCGGGTAAGGGATAGTGAGAAAAAGTCCCACCGCACGGTGATCGCCTCCGACCGGAACGGCAATATCCTGGTGTTTAACACCTCCAACCGGTTTTTTAGCCTGTATGCGTTTGCCCAGTTCCTCAAGGCCAGCAGTTTCGATATTGACTCCGCGTTGAACCTGGATGGCGGCACGGAAGCACAGCTCTTTATCAAAACCAAGAATTTTGATTTTTTTTCCCCCTTCTCTTGGGAGAATTCCATCGGCAACTTCATCGATGAGCAGAAGTTCTGGTTGCCTACCGTGGTGGGAGTGTTTCCGCGGCGGGAATAACCCCCCCATGGCTCATTATCTTATTCTCGGTGGCGGTAAATTCGGCCGCCTGGCGCTGCGGCGCCTGGCCCGGCAGGAGGCCGCCGCCAGTTTCCTGGTGGTGGATCGGGACCCCGCGGCCCTGGCGGCGCTGGGGACTAACGGCGCCCCGGCAGGGTCGCGGGTGGTGGCCGAGGCCGTCGCCTACCTGGTGGAGCATCTGGGAACAGGCGGCCGGTGGGACTGGATCATCCCCATGGTGCCGGTCCATGTGGCCTTTCAGTGGCTCATGGCCGGCCCCCTGGCGGGATCGGACTGGCAGCCGGTGGCGGTGCCGGAGGCGATAGCCCGTCTGGCCCCGGTTGCTTGGCACGGCCCGCAGGGTGAACTCTACGTGAGCCGGGCCCAACACCTCTGCCCGGATGACTGTGCCGAACCGGAGGTGTGCCCGGTCACCGGGGAATCCCGAGAACTGGCACTCCACCAGGAGCTGGCCTCTCTTAACCTGGCGGGATGCCGGGTCATAGTCATTGCCAGCCGGCAACTGGCCCCCGGGGTGGGGGGGTATCCGCCCCGGCGGTTGCTGGATGTGGCCCGGGAGATGGCCGCGCTGGAGGGTAACGTGCTGATCGCCACTGCCTGCCGTTGTCACGGCGTCATCCATGGGCTGGGGCGGCGTACGGGGGAACAAGGTGTTTGAGTTTTGCGGGGTTTCAGGCTCTTCGCCGCGCATGCGGGAAATCTTCCAGCTCCTGGAGATGGTGGCGCCCTCGGAGGCCACCGTGCTGCTCCTGGGCGAAACCGGCACCGGCAAAGAGTTGGTGGCCCAGGCTATCCATCGCGGCAGCCCCAGGTCCGCCAATCCTTTCGTGGTGGTCAATTGCGCCGCTCTGCCCGAGACTCTGCTGGAAAGCGAACTCTTCGGACATGAACGGGGGGCCTTTACCGGAGCCACCAACCGCAAGGACGGCCGCTTTTTGCTGGCCCACCACGGCACCCTGTTCCTGGATGAAATCGGCGAACTCAGTCTCACCCTGCAGGCCAAGATTCTCAGGGTGCTCCAGACCCGGGAGTTTGAACCCCTGGGCAGTATTCGCACGGTAAAGGCGGATGTACGGATCATCGCGGCCACCAACCGGGACCTGGAGAACATGGTGCGGCAGGGCCGATTCCGGGACGATCTCTATTATCGGCTCAATGTTTTTCCCCTGGTGCTGCCGCCCCTGAGGGAGCGCCTGGAGGACCTGGCGCCCCTGGTTGATTGCTTCCTCAAGCACTTCCGGGAAAAGAACCGGCGGCAGGTCACCTCCATAGCTCCGGCCGCGCTGGAGCTCCTGCGACGCTATTCCTGGCCGGGAAATATTCGGGAATTGGAAAACGTCATCGAACGCGGGGTGATCGTGTGCCAGGAGAAGGTCCTCAGGCCGGAGGATTTGCCGCCGGCCCTGCAGCAACGGAGTGGCTGGCCGGGTCCCGACGAAGAGACGGAGCCGGACCTCCCGGAACTGGAACGACAATTGATCAGCCGCACCCTGGAGAAAGTGGCCGGTCAGCGCCAGCAGGCCGCAGAAATTCTGGGCATCTCCCTGGACGAATTGAACCTCAAGATCCGGTCCTACCGGTTGGGGGAAAGCGAGTATAACCGCCGATGATTTTCCCGCCCTTGATTTTTCTCCTGATGGTGGTCTTTTTCCTGATGGCCCTGGTCATGCTCCCCTTCTTGATGGTGGGGCTCATCGGCGAGGCCTTTATGAAGCTGGGGCTTTCCCCCGGCCTGATGTTTTGGCTCCTCATGCTCACGCTGCTGGGCAGCCTGGTGAACATTCCCCTCCACCGATTTGAGAGCCGGGAAGTAATGGGCGAGCAGGTAATTTCGTATTTCGGCATGCGCTTTCGCGTCCCTCATCTCAACCAAGCCCAGGGGACCGTTCTGGCGGTGAATGTGGGCGGGGCCTTGATTCCCCTGGCCTTGTCGTTGTATCTTATCTCTAAAATCGATTTTAGCGTCAGCCTGCCGATCCTGGTGGCGGGGGTGGCTGTGGTGGTGAACCGCCTGGCTCGCCCGGTGCGAGGCCTGGGGATCGCCGTGCCGGGTCTGGTGCCACCCCTGGTGGCGGCCCTGGGAGCTTACCTCTTGTGCCCCCCGGAACTTCGGGCCCCCAGCGCTTACATTGCCAGCACCATGGGAATCTTGATCGGGGCCGATCTCCTGAACCTGGGGCAGATCCGGCAATTGGGGGCGCCCGTGGCCTCTATCGGTGGCGCCGGCACCTTCGATGCCATTTTTCTCAGTGGCATTATTGCAGTACTACTCAGTTAAGCACAGCGGGGCCTAAAACCGGCTGGCAGTTTGGGAGGTAATGACATATGGATGAGATCATGCTGAATAAGAAATTTGCACCGCACACCGGCCGACGCGGGTGGCGCCGGACGGCGTTGATCCTCGTGATTCTGCTGCTCCCGGGGCTCCTGGGCGCCTGGCGCATCGTCAGCGGCGATACCATTGACCCGCGCTACGTGGAGCGCATCCAGGACGGCAAGACCACGAAACTTGACATTCTCACCCTGTTCGGGGACCCCCAGGAGATCAAGCGCACTCCGGAGGGCATTACCTATACGTACAAGAGCTTCAAGGATGCGCCGGCCATGCCCTATGATCCGGATAAACGCAAAATCAACCCGCAGTCGGATCAGCTCTACGTCATTGATGACAAGAAGCAGATCAAGAAGGCGCCCGTGAAGACCGAAGGGAAGATCCTCAAAAGCACGCTGCTCATTCGCTTCAAACCCGACGGGGTAACAGTCATGAGCCACGAATACAAAACGTATTGAGGGGAGCCCGGATGACGGCCTTTGCCGATCTGGCCCGGGCTACGGCCTGGGTCTTTGATTTACAGAAGTTCGGGATCAAGTTCGGGCTATCCTCCACCCTCAGCCTCCTGGCCCGGCTGGGGCTGAGCTACCGGGAGGGCCGCTATATTCACATCGCCGGCACCAACGGCAAGGGGTCGGTGGCGGCTATGCTCAGCGCCATCCTGACCCGGGCCGGCTATCCCGTGGGCATGTTCACCTCCCCCCACCTGGTGAGCTTTCAGGAACGCTACCGCCTCCGGGATCAGGAAGTCAGCGCGGCCCGCCTGCTGGCCCTGATCAACGAAGTGCGGGCCGCAGTGGACGATACCGAACCCCCGACGTTCTTCGAGTTCGCCACGGCCATGGCCTTTCTCTACTTCCTCCAGGAAGGGGCCGCCCCCATCATCCTGGAGACCGGCATGGGGGGCCGCCTGGATGCCACCAATATCGTCCAGCCGATGGTGGCGGTGATCACCAATATCTCCCGGGACCACCAGGAACACCTGGGGGAAGGGCTGCTCGCCATCGCCGGGGAAAAAGCGGGGGTTATCAAGCCCGGGGCGCCGCTGGTGACCTACGCCCGGCAAAAGCAGGTGCTCAACCTGTTCCGCCGCGGCTGCCGCGAGGTGGGAGCCCCCCTTTACCAGGGCGGGGTGGACTTCAAGACCAGGGGGAAATCCGGGGGGTCTTTCGATTATTTCGGTCTGGAACACCACTTTTCCGGCCTCACCCTTAACCTGAAAGGCCGGCATCAATACGGCAATGCCGCGGTGGCCCTGGCCGTGGTGGAACTGCTCAGCCGCCACGGTTTCCCCGTGCCCGAGGCCGCCGTCCGGGAGGGCCTGAATGCCACCCGCTGGCCGGGCCGCCTGGAACAACTCCCCCAAGACCCCCGGATCCTCATGGACGGGGCCCATAACCCCGCGGCCGCCCTGACCCTGGCCCAGAATCTGAAACAGACCCGCACCAACGGCCGCCTCATCCTGGTCATGGGGGTCATGGCCGACAAGGACGTGGATACGATTCTGGCCCGGCTTCTCCCCCTGGCCCAAACGGTCATTTTTACCCAACCGCAATACTTCCGGGCCGCCACCCCCAGGGACCTGGCCCGACGGGCCCAACCCTACGGGCTAGAAATTCTCCAGACCCCGCGGGTCGCGAAAGCCGTCCAACAGGCCCAATCGCTGGCCGGCCCGCACGACCGCATCGTCATCACCGGTTCCCTGTACACCGTGGGGGAGGCGAAAGGGTATTTTGGGGAAGTGAGCAGTGAGCAGTGAGCAGTGAGCAGGGAGCAGGGAGCAGGGAGCAGTTAGGGATTGTTTACCGTTCGCCGTTCACTGCTCACTGCTCACTATCAAAAGAGGCACACCATGCGTATTTTTGTTTCCGGGTCGTTGGCGTATGATCGGATCATGGATTTTCCCGGGCGGTTTGTGGATCACATCTTGCCGGAGAAGATTCACATCCTCAATGTCTGTTTCATGGTCAACGGCTTGACCGAGCGTTTCGGCGGCACCGCGGGCAATATTGCTTACAATCTGGCGTTATTGGGAGAGCACCCGGTGATTCTGGCCACCGCGGGGCGGGATTTCGGTCCTTACCGGGAATGGCTGGGGCGTCTGGGGCTGCCGCTGACGGGCATCAAGGAGATTCCCCAGGAGTTCACGGCCGGGGCATACATCACCACGGATTTATCCGACAACCAGATTACCGGGTTCAATCCAGGGGCCATGAAGTATACTTCGGATTACCGGTTCGACGGGTTGGAGTCGGCGGCCGCCCTGGCCATCGTGGCGCCGGGAGGGTTGGAGGACATGCTGATTTATACGCGGTTTTATAAAGACCGGGGGGTAGGGTACATTTTCGACCCCGGGCAAAGCATCCCCGCCTGGGACAGCCCCGAACTTCGGGAGATGGCCACTGGGGCCCTGGCCCTCATCGTCAACGACTATGAGTTGGAGATGTTCCGGCAGAAGACCGGCCTTGACGAGGCCGGCCTTCTGGCCCTCACTCCCCATCTGATCACCACCCAGGGGGAGAAGGGCTCTGTCGTCCGGACTGACCTGGGCGTAGACGAGGTTCCGGCGGTGCCCGCCAGACAGGTGCTCGACCCCACCGGGGCCGGGGACGCCTATCGGGCCGGCCTCCTCAAGGGCCTGGCGCTGAGCCTGGGCTGGCCCACCGCGGCGCGGATGGGCGCGGTCCTGGCCAGTTTTTCCGTGGAACAGCAGGGCACCCAGGAACATCACCTGGAGAACTCCGAGTTCTGGCAGCGGTATGCCGAGAATTTCGGGGCGCCCCCGGCGGCGGCCTTAAGCCGGTCACTTCCATGACTCCTGCGGACCGGGTTTCTGAACTTTCTCCGGCGGCGCAGCTCCGCCACATCCAGGCCCGGTTCCGAGAACGGGGCCTCTTCGGGCAGACCCTGACCCTGACTCATGGCGGCGAGCAGTACCAGGTGCGGTGTGATGCCCAGGCCTTTGCGGTGTACCGCCTGGTGGCGAGGTGCCATCTACCCCCCGGCCGCCCGGGCTGGCCCGTCTGCCTGGTGACGGCGGAGGCCGTGGTGGACGAAACCAGCCCGCCGCACCTGCCGGAGGATGACTTCACCTCCGGCCTGAGCCTGGCAGGATGGCTCGATCTCATCGACTCCCTGTACCCTGCCACCTAACTCTTCTTTCGCCAGCCCTTCCCCTTCTTTCTGACCACTAACTGTAATGACAGTTTACATTAAAGCGTGGGAGGAGGGTCATGAACCCCGGGGGCGAAAAAAAGTTAAAGTAGGGTGCGCACTGCGCACCGTCTGGTGGCGGGCGGGGACGCCCGCCCTACCATCTTTTGAGAGGCTATTTGGTCAGGGCAAGGCCTTAGGCGGCCCGGAACCGTTTGGCTTCGATGCCGTACTGCTTGATCTTGTAGCCCAGGATTCTGAGGCTGGTGTCCAGGATCTGAGCCGCCTGGCTCTGGTTGCCCCGGGTCTGGCGCAGGGCCTCGGTGATGAGTTCCCGCTCCAGATGCTCCACCTGGGCCGACAGACCCCGGTGGTCTCCCCCCGGCTCCTGCCGCTGCAGGGTGGGAGGCAGGTGGACGCTGAGGATGGTATCCTCGTCACACACCAGCACGGCGCGTTCGATGACGTTTTCCAGTTCCCGCACGTTCCCCGGCCAGGGATATTGCATGAGCAGGTCCAGGGCCGGGGCCGACAGGCGCTTTACCGGCTTGCCGTGCTCGTCGGCGTACTTGGCCAGGAAGTGTTCCGACAGGGCCGGGATGTCGGCCATGCGTTCCCGCAAGGGGGGCAGGTAGATGGGAAACACGTTGAGGCGGTAGTAGAGGTCTTCCCGGAAGATGCCCTTGGTCAAGGCCTGTTCCAGGTCCCGGTGGGTGGCGGCCAGCAGCCGGATGTCGGCCTTCAAGGTCCCGGTGCCGCCTACCCGGGTGAACTCCCGCTCCTGGATGACCCGCAGGAGTTTCAACTGGACATTAAGACTGAGGTCGCCGATTTCGTCCAAAAAGATGGTGCCGCCCTGGGCCAGTTCAAAGCGGCCCTGTTTACGCTGCAAGGCCCCCGTAAAGGCGCCCCGTTCGTGCCCGAAGAGCTCGCTTTCCACCAGGGTTTCCGGCAGGGCGGCCAGGTTCACCTTAATAAAGGGCTTGTCGGCCCGCAGGGAGTTGTAGTGGATGGCCGAGGCCACCAGTTCCTTGCCGGTGCCGGATTCGCCCCGGATCAGGATGGTGGCGTTGCTCTTGGCCACCCGTTCGATCATCTCGAACACCTGGCGCATGCGGCCGGAGGTGCCGATAATATTGCCCACCTGGTAACGCTCCTGCAACTGGCCTTTGAGCTTCAGGTTTTCATTCTGGAGGCCTTCCTTCTCCCGGTCGATCAGCAGCAGGTTGTTCACCGTTTGGCCGATGATAGAAGCAATGATGGTGAGCAACCTGAGGTCCCGGTCCAGGTCCAGGTCCCGGTGCAGTTTGTCCACGGAGAGGGCGCCGATGGTTTTATGATTGATCTTGACGGGCACGCACAGGAAGGAGAGTTCCTCTTTCTCCCGGCTACCCCGGGAACGGGTGCGGTTCAAAAATAAGGGCTCCTGGCTCACCCGGGGGACCACCGCGGGCTCCCCGGTCTCCACCACCCGGCCGGTGATGCCTTCCCCCAGTTTATAGCGTCCCCGGCGCCGGGCTTCCGCCGTGAGCCCGTGGGCCACCTCGATTTGCAGTTCGGCGGTTTCCGGGTTGAGAATAGTAATGGTGCCCCGGCGCATGCCCATACTCTGGGCCAGGATCTGGAGCACCCGTTGCAGGCTGCGGGGTAAGGGGCCCAGGGTACCCAGGGTTTCGGTAATCTCGTAGAGCAGGTTGAGGTCATTCATAATGTCACTCGCTATCAGCCCATCGGCCAGCTGGGGCGGAGGTTAATGTGCCGGGGCCAGCCGCCGGCGGGGCCCGGAAATGTGCAAGACCGGCTGGCCCTCGAACCGTGCAACCGGTTAAAGCCACGGGGTCTTGGGGCTGATCCTTTTTGCCAAGGACCGGAGAGCCTCTGATCGCCGACTGCCCCCCTCATTAACTATATATGCCATTTTCGTATATTTTGCAACAAAATGGCAACAAACTATTACGAAAATGTGAGACGTACTCGTCATTTGCCGGGGGACGCAGGGTCCTCGGACCGGAGGCCAGGCTTTCTCCTTGACACTATCCGGATTTCTAGGTAATTTTAGCCAGTTGTAAACCACGGGGGCGGCAGACACGGTCAGGTTTTTCCCGTCGGCTATGTTCTCTTTGATGTTGGCAGTGGAAGGAGCTCGTGAAAGAAGGCTTGTTCTATCGGGCCGGCCATCAAACGATGGCCTTCGTCGACTACATGGGGGAATTGTTCCTCTTTTTTTCGGATGCCTGCCGCAGCCTGGAGCGTCCGCCCTGGTTTTTTCGGGAAATCATCGTCCAGATGTACCATCTGGGAGTACGATCCTTCTCTCTGGTGGCGGTGGCCTCGCTTTCCTTCGGGTTGGTGCTGGCCATGCAGGGCATCAACGTGTTGAAACTCTTTGGGGCGGCCAATTATATTTCCACCAGTGTGGCCTTTACCTTTGTGCGCGGCCTGGGTCCGCTCCTGGCCGGGATCATGCTGGCGGCCCGGGGCGGGTCCGGCATGGGGGCCGAATTAGGCTCCATGCGGGTCACCCACCAGATCGACGCCCTCACCGTCAGCGCCGTCAACCCCGTGAAATACCTGGTGGTCACACGGATTATCGCCTGCATGTTGGTTTTGCCCTTACTGACCGTGGCGGCCAACCTTATCGGCATCCTGGGCGGTATGGTTATCGGCGTTACCCAGTTGGGCATAACGCCCACATATTACTATACGTTGACCATCAAATACCTGACTCTCAGGGATGTGCTGCCGGGGATCGGCAAGACCGCCATCTTTGGCATGATCGTGGGCACGGTGTCCTGTTACCACGGCTATAACACGGAGCACGGCACTTTTGGGGTGGGCCAGGCCACCAAGACCTCGGTGGTGGCCTCCATTCTCTTGATTCTGATTGCCGATGTCATTCTCACCAAGCTCATCTTACTTATCTGGCCTTGAGGCCGGAGCGGAACCGTCCCGGGTCGCGCCGGAGCCGGTTGGCCCCCTGATCTCCTTTCGGGGCATTCATAAGATGTTCGGCGACAATACCGTCCTCGCCGGGGTGGACCTGGATGTCTTCCCGGGAGAGACCGTGGTGGTCCTGGGCCGCAGCGGCAGCGGCAAGACGGTGTTGACCAGCATGCTGGTGGGGCTGAATACTCCGGATGCGGGCAGTATCAGGGTGGAGGGCACCGAGATTACCGAATTTTCCACGGATGCCGACTGGCATGATCTGCGCCTGAAGACCGGCTACCTCTTCCAGGGGTCGGCGCTGTATGATTCCATGACCGTGGGGGAAAACGTGGCCTTTCCTCTGGCGCAGCACACGGACTTGAGCCTGGAGGAGATCGAGCGGCGGGTGGCGGAGAAACTGGGCCAGGTGGGGCTGGCCGGAGTGGAGGGTATGGAGCCCACCGAACTTTCCGGCGGCATGCAGCGCCGGGCCGCCCTGGCCCGCAGTCTGGCCCTGGACCCCCGGATCATTATCTATGACGAGCCCACTTCGGGCCTGGACCCCATTACCGGGGACGAGATCGGCCACCTCATCCGTACGATGCAGCGGACCCTGAAGGTCACCTCCGTCGTGGTCACCCATGATCTGCGCCTGACCCAGCTGGTGGCGGACCGGCTGGCCCTCCTGCATGACGGCCAGTGGGCCTTTCAAGGAACCTATGAAGAATTCCTGCGCTCCTCCCATCCCGAGGTCTTGCGCTTTCTCCACCGGGAGGCCCAGGGAGAGACGACCACATGATTGCACGCAAATATGAAACTGTCGTCGGCATCTTTGTCGTGGCCTCGCTGGCGGCCCTCCTCGTCATGGTCTTGATCGTGGCCCGGCAGGAAGGCCTGTTTCAAGAATACATCGAGTACCGGGCCATCTTCAAGAATGTCAGTGGTCTCAAGCCCGGCTCCGAGGTCCATCTGGCCGGGGTGACGGTGGGTAACGTCATGAATACCGTCATCAATCCCGATGGCAACATCGTGGTCACCTTTCAGGTCTCGAAGAAGTACAGTGACCGTGTTCGCCAGGATTCCAAGGCCACCATCGGCTTCATGGGTCTATTGGGCGAAAAAAGCCTGGACCTCACCCCCGGTCCCCTGAATAAACCGGTGATTGCCCCGAATGGCCTGGTGGCGTCAGTGGAGCCACTGGATATCACCCAGATACTGGCCAAGACGGCCCCCAGCCTGGAAGACCTGCAGAAAGTCCTCACCAACCTGGTGTCCATTACCGAAAGCCTGGCCGGGCCGGAGGGCGATTTCAAGAAGATCATGGCAGACCTGCGGGAAATCGTCGCCAAGGTCAACCGGGGCAAGGGGACCATGGGAATGTTGGTCAATGATGCCGCGCTGTACCGGGAAACCACCCAGACGGTGACGACGGCCAAAAAGATCCTGACCGACTTCGATCAAAGCATTTTTGGGGCCTTGAAAGTGAATTCCCCGGAGTTCAAAAAGCAGGTGCAACAGACCGCCGAGAATTTGCAGGCCACCATATCCCGAGCCAGCGAGACCGCCAACCATTTACAGACGGCAACCAGCCGGTTGCCGGATATCTTGAAGAAACTGGATGCCTTTCTGACCAACCTGGAAAAGGCCGGCAAGGGCCTGCCGGGCCTGGTGACCCAGGGGGAGACGGCGTTTGACAACCTGGATACCACGACCAAGGCGATGCAGCGGTCCTGGCTGCTGCGCCGTTACGTGCCGCAGCCCCAGGAGCACACCATCCGCCTGGATGGGGAACCGGGAAAGGAGTAGGCGTGACCGCTAGGTGGGGTTGGCTGTGGGTGCTGGTATTCGCGTTGGGCTGCGGCGGACCGGCCAAGACCGGGGTGGACCTCCGGGAAAAAGCCGTTTCCCTCAATGAGGCGGGATATCAATATTACCGGCAAAGCCGCTGGAAGCTGGCCCAGGAAAAATTCGAGCAGGCCCTGACCTATAACCGCCTCATCGACCGCCGAGCCGGCATCGCCTCCAACCTCAACAACCTCGGGGCTATTGCCCAGGAACAGGGAGACCTGCGGCAGGCCGTGGCCTACTTCCGGGAAGCCCTGGCCGTGAACCGCGAACTCCATGATCCCGCCGCCATCTGTGAGACCCTGAACAACCTGGGGCTGGCCTATCAATCCCAGGGCCGCCTCGCCGAGGCCCAGACCGCTTACCTGGAAGCCCTCGATCAGGCCCGGGGTCTGCCCCCGGGGCCGCTTCTGGCCCTGTCCCTGACCCACCTGGGGGACGCGGCCCGGGTCCGGAAAGACTATATGGCGGCCATTACTTATTATCACCAGGCCATCATGGCCGATGCCGGCGCCAAAGACCGGCGGGGCCGGGCCATGCGCCTGGAGCGCCTGGGACGCACCTTCCTGGACCTCAAGGATTATGACCGGGCCGCCATGTATCTCAATGAGGCCCTGGCGGACTTCCGCGGCCTGCAGGACAGCAACGGCATCGTGGCGACCCTTAAAGATTTAACCCTCCTGGCTCTGGCCCGGGGGGACCTCAAGGAAGCCCGGCTCAACGGCGCCCTCCTGCTGGGCCTCTACCAGGCCCGGGGCCAGGAACAGGAAGCCCGGGAACTGGAAAAAATGCTGCACCGCGGCGGGCCGTGAGGGTCGGGTCCGGTCCCGGTGTTCAGATTATGCAGACTATGGCCAGAAAGCGTGTCGGCATCCTGATATTTCCGGATGTGGAAGTCCTGGATTTCTGCGGCCCTTTCGAAGTTTTCGCCGCCACCCGACTCCATGAGGAGAACAGGCGCGAGGAATCATCGCCGTTTGAGGTGCTCCTGGTGGCGGAAACGAGTGGACCGGTGATGGCGTCAGGGGGTCTGAAGGTCATTCCGGATTACACTTTGGAAAACTGTCCCCGGTTGGATATTCTGGTCGTTCCCGGGGGCTGGGGCACCCGGAGAGAAATCAACAATACCGTGCTACTGGACTGGTTGCGCCGACGCGGCACCCAGGCGGAAACACTGACCTCGGTATGCACCGGCGCCATGCTTCTCGGGTTTGCAGGCCTGCTCAAGGGACTGCATGCCACTACGCATTGGCGGTCCCTCCAATGGATGCGCGACGTTTTTCCGGACGTGACGGTTGAGTCTGACCGGCAGGTGGTGGAAGATGGCCGGGTGATCACCTCAGCGGGAATCTCGGCCGGAATCGATCTGGCCCTGAAGGTGGTGGCGCGTTATTGCGGCGAGGACATTGCCCGGACCACCGCCCGGCACATGGAATATTCTTACCCCGACAATAACGCTCGGCGCATTCGCCTATGAGCCGGAGCACCATCTCCATTCCGCTCGGGGGTTATGTCGCGCTCTGGGGCCGGCCGGCTCAGCCGGGTGTATGATGCCCACGAACCTGCATTGGATCCAGACCTACGGCTATCTGGGGGTATTCTCCTCCCTGATGCTGGGGATGTTCGGCTTGCCGATCCCGGATGAGACTATTCTGGCCTTTATCGGCTTCCTTGTCTCCAAGCAATACTTCCATCCGGTTCCCGCCATCCTTGCGGCCTTTCTGGGCAGCATCTGCGGCATCACCCTGAATTACCTGGTGGGGCGCAGCCTCGGCCTGCCCTTGCTGCAAAAATACGGCAAGTACCTGCGCGTCACGCCGGAAAAATTGGACCAGGCGCATCACTGGTTTGAGAAATACGGCAAATGGAGCCTGTTCGGGGGTTACTTCCTCCCCGGGGTGCGGCATCTCACCGCGTTTTCCGCCGGGGTCTCCGGCCTGGAATACCGGTTTTTTGCCCCGTTTGCCTACTCCGGGGGCTTCCTCTGGGTGCTCACTTTCCTGGCCCTGGGGTACTGGGTGGGAGAAGAGTGGCACAAGATCATGCCCAAAATCGAAGTATATCTCTGGATGCTGGCCGTGGCCGTGGTGGTCCTGGGACTCCTCATTTACCTGATCCACACATTCCGCCGCCTGGACCGGGGCAATTGAGACGCGGCGGGAAGATCGGCAGTTTTCGAAAGGATGAATTCGGTGGGGCCTTCCCCGGGAAAAAACTGGTTGACTCTTTAGGATCAGGGACTTACCTTTCCAGGCAAGCATTGACTCAATGCCGCTGCAGTTCAGGCGGGAGGTGAAAGATGTTCGGTAAGCGCATAAAGCTGTTCAAGCTCCTCGGGTTCGAGGTGCGTATCGACTTGAGTTGGATCATCATCGCCACGCTGGTGACCTGGTCCCTGGCGGCGGGGCTCTTTCCCTACCTGTACCCGGATCTTTCCCGGGAGACCTACTGGCTCATGGGAGTGGTGGGCGCCCTGGGCCTCTTCGTGTCCATCGTGGCCCATGAGTTCTGCCACTCCCTGGTGGCCCGGAGGTTCGGCATGCCCATGAAGGGCATCACCCTGTTCATCTTCGGCGGGGTGGCGGAAATGGGCGACGAACCCCCCACCGCCAGGGCCGAATTTATGATGGCCATTGTTGGACCCCTGTCCAGTATGGCCATCGGGGCGATATTTTATCTGATCTACCGCTTGGGGGAGTCAGCCGGCTGGGACACCCCGATTATCGGGGTCATCTATTATATCGCCTATATCAACGGCATCCTGGCGGTCTTTAACCTCCTGCCCGCCTTTCCCCTGGACGGCGGGCGGGTGCTGCGCTCCATCCTGTGGGGCGTCAAGGATAACCTGCGGTGGGCCACCCGGGTCTCCTCCGCCATCGGCGCCGCTTTCGGAATCGGGCTCATCGTCCTGGGCGTCTTTCAGTTCATCAGCGGCAACGTCATCGGGGGCGTATGGATGTTCCTCATCGGCCTGTTCCTGAAGAGCGCCGCCCAGATGTCTTACCAGCAGCTGTTGGTGCGCAAGGCCCTGGAGGGCGAATCGGTGCGCCGCTTCATGAACGCCAACCCGGTGACCGTCCCGGATTCCATCACCGTGGAACGACTGGTGGAGGATTATATCTACAAATATCATTATAAGATGTTCCCGGTCATGTCCGGGGACCGGCTGGTGGGGTGCATCACCACCCGGCAGGTCAAGGACATTCCCCGGGAGGCGTGGAGCCGGGAGACTATCCGGGAAATGGCCAGCCCGTGTTCGGCGGAAAACACCATTTCCCCCCAGACCGACGCCGTCAAGGCCCTGGCCATGATGAGTCAGGGCGGGATCAGTCGCCTCATGGTGGTGGAGAACGGCCGCCTGGTGGGCCTGGTAACCTTGAAAGACCTGCTGGACTTCTTCTCCCTCAAGGTGGAGCTGGAGGAGCAAGGCTGAGGCGCGAGGGCCTTTCGTCCTGGCTTTCTAGTGGGGCGGGCCTCCGTGCCCGCCATGATCCGAGGACTTATGTAAGGGCGCACCTGGATTGCGCCCTCTAAAGACATACCTCCACCCCAGATATCGTTCCGAGATCCCCTAGGCCTGCTTCCGGGGCGGGGGCGCCATGAATTCCGGGCCCACCGGGTCCTTGATGGTCTCCACCAGAACTGCATCAATGGCGTGCATGGCCGCCTGATCCAGGTGCCAGCCCATGATCTCGGGGACCGGGTCCAACTGGTCGGGGTGTCTGGCGCCCCACAGGGCGATGTGGGAGCCGTGGTCCAGCACCCAGCGCACCGCCAGGTGCAGGACCCGCCGGTCAAACCGCTCCCAGGCCATGGTATCCAGTTGTTTCACCGCCGCCAGGTACTGGTCCAGGCGCGGCTGCTTGAACTTGGGGTCGTAGTTGCGCAGGTCGTCGCCCGCAAAGGTGCGCGCCGCGGTCACCTTGCCCGACAGCAGGCCCCGGCACAGGGCCCCGTAAGTCATCAGGTGGATGTGGTGCTGATGGCAGAAGGGCATGAGGTCCGTCTCGATGGCCCGCTCGAACAGGTTGTAGGGCGGCTGCACCACGTGTACCGGCCCCCCTTGTTGAAAGGCCTGGATCTGCTCCGGCGAATAGTTGCTTACCCCCACGGCCCGGATTTTCCCTGCCTGGAGGAACTCCTGCATGACCCGGCCGGTCTCCGCCATGGGCTCCAGGGGGTCGGGCCAATGCACGTACAGGATGTCGATATGGTCCGTCTGGAGATTTTTCAGGGAGTCGGCGACGTTCTTTTTCAGGTACTCCGGGGAGCAGTTACGGAAGACCTTGCCGTCCTTCCAGTCCAGGCCGGTCTTGGTGGAGATGATTACCCGCTCCCGGCCCTGATTCCGGGCCAGGGCCTGGCCGACGATCTGCTCGGAGCGGCCGAAGCCGTAAACCGAGGCCGTGTCGATGAGGTTGATGCCCTGCTCCAGGGCCGCGTGGATGGTGCGGATGGACTCCTCTTCGTCGGTGCCGCCCCACATCCAGCCGCCGATGGCCCAGGTACCCAGGGCGATGCGGGACACCTGCAGATTGGTTCCCGGAATCTGCGTATATTCCATAGCGCTCTCCTTTGACTCCTCTTGATGGTTCAGGGTTGGGATACGGACAAGGTGCCAATTGGCTGCACTGCCTCCGTTCCGCAGGTCCGGATGGCCAGGGTGGCGGCGCCCACCACCCCGGCATCATTGTGCAGCTTGGCCGGCAGGACCTCGAGGGCCTCGCTGGCGGCGTCCAGGGCGTACCGGCGGATGCCCTGCGCCACCCGCTCCAGTAGCTCCGGCAGCCCCTCCATGACGCCGCCGCCCAGAATCAGGCGGCAGGGGTTGAAGGCGTTGACCAGGCCCACCGTGCCCGCGATCAGGGCCCGGGCCACCTCATCCACGATGAGTCGGGCCAGGGGGTCTCCGGCCCGGGCGGCGTCGGCCACCACCTGTGCGGTGACGTCGGCGGGAGCCACCGGCCCGGTGAGTCCCGCGGCTTTCAGCAAAGCCACCCCCGCAGTGGGGGCGTCATTGATGGCTTCCTGGGCCCGGCGGGCAATGGCCCAGCCCCCGGCCAGGGCCTCCAGGCAGCCCCGGTTGCCGCATGTGCAGGGCGGGCCGTGGAGGTCCGTGGTTATGTGCCCCAACTCCCCGGCGGTGTTGGTGCAGCCCGAGAGGACCCGGCCGCCGCTCACCACGCCGCCGCCCACCCCGGTGCCGATAAACAGGCAGATGAGATCCTCGACCCCCCGGCCGGCGCCGTGGAGCCATTCTCCCCAGGTGGCGGCCCGCACGTCGTTGGTGATCACCACCGGCAGGTCCAGGGCCTGATGCAACTGATCCCGGAAGGGCACCTCGTGCCAGTCCAGGTTGGGAGAGAAGCGCACCACCCCGGTGTGCGCGGCGATCTGGCCGGCCACCCCCACGCCTACCCCGGCGGGGGGAGAGGAAGGACCCTGCTCCCGCAACTGGCGGACCATCCGGGCGATCTGGGCGGTAATGCCGTCCGGGCCACCCTCCACGTCGGTGGACTCCTTGAGGCGTTGGCGAATAGCCCCTTGGGCGTCCACCACCGCGACTTCCACCTTGGTGCCGCCCAGGTCAACCCCGAGGGCCCAGGTCTCTTGACCCATGCAAACCTCCCTGCCGCTTCTGGTCCTACTCAAGATTTTGGGTAACAGGCAGTTTTTATCTGATTTACATAATAATTAAATGATCATGATGGATAAAAAGAAATGCTTAATTATATTAATAATTAGGATAAGGCCTTCTGGTTGAGTAATGTCTGCTATGGTCAGGGATGATAATCGAGCGGGCCTTAAAGAAGGGGAAGAACATCCGACGGGCGTAAGATTTGGCTCGAAAATCAACAGGCCGGTGGCCTGAGCATGATTCCCCCTCTTGCCCCGTATAGTTTATAAAGATAAGACGCTTGCCTCGTGAATCAACCCTGGCCGGGACTAAAGGAGGTGGTCATGCCCGGAGCCGTTGCCCTGGGAGCCACGTACCTGGGGAATGACCGGTGCCGTTTTCTGGTGTGGGCGCCCCGGGCGCAACAAGTCGAGGTGCGCCTCATAGGTCCCGAGGACCGGCTCATTCCCCTCCAACCGGAGGAGCGCGGTTATCATCAGGCTCCGGCGGACGGTGTCCGCCCCGGCAGCCGCTATGTCTATCGCCTGGATGGGGCAATCGAGCGTCCCGACCCGGTCTCCCGCTATCCCCTGCCGGCGGGAATCTGGAGCAAATTGCTGGACAGCGGGACCGAGCGCTGGTATGGTGCTGGGAGCACCTTGCCTCCCACCATCCTTTCGGAAGGGGAGGTGTCCCTGACGCTGCCGCCCCAGGCGGTGGTCCTATTCGTGGCCGCCAAGTAAAGCTCATGGACCGCTATATCTGCATCCACGGTCATTTCTACCAACCACCCCGGGAAAATCCCTGGCTGGAAGCCATCGAGATCCAGGACTCCGCCTATCCCTACCATGATTGGAATGAAAGGATTACGGCGGAGTGTTATGCCCCCAACACCGCGGCCCGCATCTTGGAGGAAGGCCGCATCATAACTCTGGCCAATAGTTACGCCAATATCAGCTTTAACTTTGGACCCACTTTGCTTTCCTGGCTGGCCCTAAAGGCACCGCAAATCTATGAGGAGATCCTGGCCGCGGATCGGATCAGCCAGAAGACTTTCTCAGGACATGGCTCCGCCCTGGCCCAGGCTTACAATCATATGATTATGCCCCTGGCCAACCGGCGGGACAAGTATACCCAGGTGGCATGCGGGATCAAGGATTTTCAGCACCGTTTCGGCCGGTTGCCGGAAGGGATGTGGCTGCCGGAGACCGCCGTGGACCTGGAGACCCTGGAGGTTATGGCGGAATTGGGGATAAGCTTCACCATCCTGGCTCCTCACCAGGCCAAACAGGTACTACCCGAAGGCCAGGACGCCTGGCAGGACGTGAGTGGCGGCCGCATCGACCCCTCCATGGCCTATATTTGCAATCTGCCTGCGGGCCGGAAGATCAACCTGTTTTTCTATGACGGTCCTATTTCCCGGGCGGTGGCGTTTGAAGGTTTGCTCACCAAGGGTGAATATCTGGTAGATAGACTCATGGCCGCCTTTTCCGGCGAGCGCTCCTGCCCCCAGTTGGTGCACATCGCCACGGACGGCGAAACCTACGGTCACCACCAGCGGCATGGCGATATGGCCCTGGCTTATGCCCTGAAACGCATTCAGTCGGACAACCTGGCGCACCTCACCAATTACGGAGAATATCTGGAAAAATGCCCTCCCACCTCGCAGGTGGAAATCTTTGAAAACACTTCGTGGAGTTGCGCCCACGGTGTGGAAAGGTGGCGGAGGGACTGCGGCTGCAACAGCGGCGGGCATCCGGGCTGGAACCAGGCCTGGCGCACTCCCCTCAGAGAGGTCCTGGACTGGCTCAGGGACAACCTGGCGTCTTACCATGAAAAGAAGGCGGGTCAGTTCCTCAAGGACCCCTGGGCGGCCCGGAATGATTTTATCCAGGTAGTTCTCGACCGATCACCGGAGAACGTGGGGTCTTTCCTGAGCCAACACGCCTCCCGCGATCTCAGCGAAGATGAAAAGGTGACAGTTCTCAAACTCTTGGGAGTGCAGCGTTGCGCCATGCTCATGTACACCAGTTGCGGCTGGTTCTTTGACGAACTTTCCGGCATCGAAACGGTGCAGGTTCTCCACTATGCCGGCCGGGCCGTCAAGTTAGCCGCCGAGACCGGGGCAGATGAGATCGAGGTCCACTTCCTGGAGCGTCTGGAGGAGGCCAAGAGTAATATCCCTGAAGTCGGGAGCGGCCGCCAGGTCTATGAAAAGATGGTCATACCCGGCATGATCGACCTGTTGCAGGTGGGAGCTCATTACGCGGTCAGTTCTCTGTTCGAGGATTACCTCCCTCAAACCAAGATCTATTGTTATGAGGTCGACCGGGAGGACTTCCAGTCTTCAGAGGTAGGAATTGCCAAGCTGGCGGCGGGCCGCATACGAATCACCTCGGAAATTACCCGGGAGACCTCCACGTTAACCTTTGGGGCGCTGCATTTCGGGGAACAAAATTTGAGCGCCGGCGTGCAGGCGTTGCAGACGGAAGAGGCGTACCGCATGATGTTGGGGGAAGTGATGGAGGCGTTTTCTACCGGGGATTTCCCCGAAACCATTCGCCGTCTGGATCGGCACTTCGAGGCCTCGATTTATTCGCTCAAGTCGCTCTTTCGGGACGAGCAGCGTAAAGTTTCGAGTCAAATCATAAATGCCTCCCTGGAGGGAACCCGTTTTATTTACCGTCAGATTTATGGTCATCACGTGGCCTTGATGCGATTCCTCACCGAACTGGCCATCCCGCTGCCCAATCCCTTCTCGTGCACGGCGCAGTTCGTATTAAACCTTAATCTGCTTGAAATGTTGGAGAAACCAGAACTATCTCCTGAAGTCGTTCAGAGTGCCCTGGAAGAATCCCGAGCCTTAAAGGTGCAACTGGATGGCGTGAGTTTGGCGTATACCTTGAAGAATACCTTGGAAGGCCTGGCTGAGAGGTTCAGGGATAATCCCGATGAGCTGGATGGCCTGAAGCACCTGGAAGCTGCGGTGGAGGTGGCGAACGCCTTACCGTTTGAGGTCAATCTGTGGACGGTGCAAAATATCTTTTATGAGATGTGCCACACGGTGTATCCTGAGTGGCAATGGCGCGCCGAGCACGGCACAGAGGAAGCCCATGAATGGCTGGCGCATTTTGTGGCTTTAGGGGAGAAACTCTCGGTCCACATCGGTTAGCCTGCGGGGGGAGGGGGACGCGATAAGAGAATGCACGATTCGGGGCAGCTTGGCGCCACCTACCGCATCCAGCTTCATGGGGATTTTGGCTTCCTGGAAGCCCGAAGTCTGTTGCCTTACCTGCGTAATTTGGGGATCACCCACCTGTATTCCTCCCCCCTGTTTAAGGCCCGGCGGGGGAGTCTGCACGGCTACTCCGTCACTAACCCCCTGGAACTCAATCCGGAGTTGGGTTCCAAGGCCGCCTTCGATCACCTGGTCCACAAGCTCAAATCTCGCGGCATGGGGCTGCTGCTGGACGTGGTGCCCAATCACATGGCCATGAGCCCTTCCAATCCCTGGTGGATGGATGTGCTGGAAAACGGCGCCCGGTCCCCTTATGCGATGTTTTTCGATATCGATTGGCGCCCGCCCAAACGCACCCTGGAAGACCGGGTGCTCCTGCCGGTCCTGGGCAAACCCTTCGGCCAGGCCCTGGAAGACCAGGAACTGCGCCTGAGCCTGGGCGAAGACGGCTTCCGGGTCAACTTTTATGAATATTGGTTTCCCCTGGACCCCAAGACCTATGGGGACATCCTCACCTTTCGCCTCGATGAGTTGGAAGCCCAACTGGGGGAAGGCCATCCCGCCCTCCTCGGCCTCCAGGGTCTGATCACCACCATCGAGCATCTGCCGCCCCGCACCGCCACCAGTTCGGCCCGGCTCAAGGAAAGGCTCCGGAAAAAAGAAGAACTCCAGAAAAGACTGTGGCTCCTGTACCAGGGTTCCCCAGAAATCAAGGAGTTCCTGGATGTCAATATCCGTCGGTTCAACGGCCGCCGGGGGGAGCCGGCCTCGTTCGAACTCCTGGATACGCTCCTGGCCAAACAGCCCTACCGCCTGGCCTTCTGGAAGATGACCCTGGAGATTATCAACTACCGGCGGTTTTTCAGCATCAACGAACTCATCGGCATCCGGGTGGAAGACCCTCGGGTCTTCGAAGCCACCCATGCCCTGTTGTTCAAGCTGGTGGGGGAGGGCAAGGTGGCCGGGATCAGGATTGACCACATCGACGGTTTATATGACCCCCTGGAATATCTCCTGCGGCTGAAAGAGCGCCTTACCCCCAAAGAGAAGGGTTCAGTGGATTTCCCCGGGTTTCCCGTGTTCGTGGAAAAGGTTCTCGCCCCGGATGAGCCCCTGCCCCAGGACTGGCCGGTCTGTGGCACTACGGGCTATGATTTCCTGAACCTGGTAAACGGCATCTTCGTGGACCAAGTCGGATACCGGGACCTGGCCTCCCTCTATGCCAGGCTCACCGGGTTTAAGGGCAATTTTGCCGATCTGGTCTATGACAAGAAAAAATTCATTATCGAAGAATCGTTTGGCGGGGAAGTGGAATCCCTGGGTCATGAACTCAGTATGCTGGCGGAGCAAGACCGCCACGGTCAGGATATTTTTCTCCGGGAGTTGGTCCGCGCCCTGGAAGAGGTGACCGCCTGCCTGCCCATCTACCGGACGTACATCCGCGATTACCAGGTGCCGGACCGGGAGCGCCAGTACCTGGAGGCCACCATCACCGAAGCCCGGCGGCGCAACCCGACCCCCGGCGGCCCGGCCTACGACTTCCTCCGGCGGGTGTTGCTCCTGGACTTCCTGCCTTCCTTTCCGGAAGAAAAGAAAGCCAGCTGGCTGCGCTTCGTCATGCGCTGGCAGCAGTACACCGGGGCCATCATGGCCAAGGGGCTGGAGGACACCGCCCTCTATATCTACAACTGTCTGACGTCCTTAAACGAAGTGGGGTCGGAGGCGCGGCCGGTGACGCTCGCCGAGTTCCACCGCGGCAATGCCGACCGGCAGGCCAACTGGCCTCGCACCTTGAACGCCACGTCCACTCATGACACCAAGCGGAGCGAAGATGTGCGCCAGCGCCTCAACGTGCTGTCGGAGATGCCCCAGCAATGGGAAGAGTGTCTCACCCGGTGGCGCCGGTGGAATCAGAAGTACCTGCTCCGGGTGGACCAGCAGCCGGTGCCGGACCCCCACGAGGAAATGCTGCTCTATCAAACTTTGGTCGGCGCCTGGCCCCTGACGGAGCCCGAGCGGCTGGATTTTAACCACCGCCTGAAAGCTTACCTGATCAAAGCCATCCGGGAGGCCAAGGTCCATACCCGCTGGATCGCCCCCAACCCCGACCATGAAGAAGCCCTGTTGGCCTTTGTGGACGCCGTCCTGGAACCCTCGGCGGAGAACCGCTTCCTCCGGGATTTTCAACAGTTCCAGGAGCAGGTGGCCTATTTCGGGGCCTTGAATTCCCTCTCCCAGGTGGTGCTCAAGATCGCCGCCCCCGGAGTGCCGGACTTTTATCAAGGTACGGAAATGTGGGATTTCAGCCTGGTGGACCCGGACAACCGGCGCCCGGTGGACTACCAGAAACGTACGACCCTGCTCAAAGAATTGCAGCAGAAAGAAGCCAGGTCGCCGCTACCGCTGTTTGATAGGCTCCTGGCCCATTGGCAGGATGGGGCCATCAAGCTCTTTGTCACCTATAAGGTCCTCAACTGCCGGCGGGTCCAGCCGGCGCTCTTCCAGGAAGGCGATTACCTGCCTCTCAAAAGCAAGGGACACGAAGGCCAGCGGCTCGTGGCCTTCGCCCGCCGGCGGGGAGAGGCCTGGGCCCTGGCGGTGGTGCCCCGGTTCTATACCCATCTGGCGGCGCCTTCCCGGCCGCCCCTGGGTCGGGCGGTGTGGGGGGAGGAACTCTTACCCCTCCCGGCCGGGGCCCCCAAGGTCTGGGGAAATGTCTTGACCGGGGCCACCGTGACGACTGCTCCCGGCAAATCAGGCCCGGCCCTGTCCCTGGCGGAGATCTTCCAGCACCTGCCCGTGGCCCTCCTGACCGGAGAGGGGACCCTCAAAAAAGCCGACTGAGGCCGTCGCGTGGGGAAAAAACTCTTGTTTTCCTGGATTTCGCCATTATTTTTTATCAATGGATGCCGTCATTCAGCCCTCAGGAGGGGTAAACGTGGGCAACCTGCAAGCGGATCAAACCGCGCCGAACCCTTTTTGGTTCCGTGAGTGTTTTTTAATCCCCATGCCCACCGGCCGCCGGGCGGTCAACCTCCGGGAATTGCTCCAGGCGGTCCGGGAGGTGGACGAATCGGTCCTCTATTACCACCTGTTACAGTCCCGCCTGACCTTGAGCCAGCCGGCGGTGGAGTATCCCAATGATTTTGCCATCTGGGCCGCCACCGCCTTGCAAGACGCCCGGTTGGCCGAGAAGCTCAGCTCTTTCGACCCCTTTGAATATGAAACCCTGGTCCTGGTCCGCCAGGCCATGGTGGACATCATGGAGGAATATCTCTGGGACCTGCCCAACGTGCCCTGGGCCCGGCCGGGATTGGAACTCCACTTCTGCGAAGCCTCCACCGTGGTCATGCGTTCGGAGATCTCCGCCAATAATCTGCTACAATTCTGCGCGGCCCTCCAAAAAGTGGGCCTGGATTCGGTCTACTACCATTTCTTTGAAGCCCGCTGGCGTCTGGAAGCCCGGGATACGGATGATTTTTCTTTCTGGATCGCCACCAATTTCGATCTGCCGGACCTGGTGGAGGCCATTCGGGCCATCGACGTCTACTTCTACACCCTGCCGGAAATCCGCACTACGCTCCTGAACCTCGTTCACCAGCACGTGGGAGAAGTCTGTGGTTACTCTGGATGATTATGCCGCCATTGTAGGCTCCGAAGTCATCGACCAGCTCCGCCGCCTGGCCGAGCGCCTGGGTCCGCGGCGGATTGTCAACATCAGTTCCACCCGGGTCGGCGGCGGGGTCGCGGAAATGCTGCAGCGCACGGTGCCCCTGTTAAACCAGTTGGGCCTGGACACGCACTGGGAAGTCATCCACGGGGACCAGGAGTTCTTCGAGATCACCAAGGGGATGCACAACGCCCTGCAAGGCCTGAAGATCAATATCACCCCGGCCATGATGGAGCACTACCGGGAGATCAACCGGGAGAATGCCCGCAAATTTACCTGGGAGGCCGATTTCGTGGTGGTGCACGATCCCCAGCCCGCTTATCTGATCACCGAGTTGCGGCCCCAGGCCGCCAAGTGGGTCTGGCGCTGCCACATCGACGTATCCAGGCCTTATCTCCCCGTCTGGAGAATGCTGCATAACGTGGTGAAGCAGTACGACGCCTCGGTCTTTTCCATGGACCGCTTTGCCCAAAACCTGCCTCACCCCCAGTACCTCATCCACCCCTCCATTGACCCTTTGAGTGAAAAGAACCGGGAACTGACGCCGGAGGAAATTCAGGCGGTCCTGACCCGGCTGGGCCTCGAGCGGGATAAGCCCATCATCATGCAGGTATCCCGCTTTGATTCCTTTAAGGACCCCCTGGGGGTGATCCAGGCCTACCGGCTGGTGCGGCGCCATACCCCGTGCCAGCTGATCCTGGCTGGCGGGGAAGCCACCGACGACCCGGAAGGCGCCGGCATATTAGCCCAGGTGATGGAAGCGGCCGGCGATGATAATGATATCCGCGTGCTCCTGCTCCCCCCAGACAGCCATCACGACATCAACGCCTTGCAGCGGGCCGCGGACATCATCGTCCAGAAATCCACCCGGGAAGGCTTCGGCCTTACGGTCACCGAGGCCATGTGGAAAGGCAAGCCGGTAGTAGGCGGGGCCGTGGGGGGCATCGTGCTCCAGCTCCAGGACTACAACACCGGCTTTTTGGTCCATTCTCCGGAAGGCTGCGCCTTCCGCATCCGCTACCTGCTCCATCATCCCGAGATGGCTCGGCGCATGGGTAACCTGGCCCGGGAATTCGTCCGCAGCCGCTTCCTCATCACCCGCAACATGCGGGATATCCTCACCCTGGTAATCCTGCTCAACAACCCCGACAGCCGCCTGATAGAACTTTAGCGACGACTACCAGAATCGGCAGAATCCTTGACAATGTCACCCATTCCAGATACTTTTTTAATGATGATGGTTCCCGGGCGGAGTTGCTTGACGGATCGTCCCGCCATCGAGATCAGTGCACGTGAAACTCACAGTAAGCTCCACCCCCGTTGCCACCCCAGCCGCCGGCGCCAGGCGGGCAAAAAGCGACCTGATCGGGAGGCCCACACCGGCGCGGCGCTAGTTCGGAGAAAGGCCCATGGGACTGACGTATATCAGCAAGAATTGTGAGATCTACCTGGGGGAGGACAACACCTACCGGGAGGACATGGGTAGTCTCCCCCTGGATTGCATTATCACGGCAGAAGAGTATAATGCCTTGCCGGAGGAGCAAAAAAAGGACTACGAGGTCCTGGTGCCCAAACCGAAAGAGTAAGCAGTGAGCGGTAAGCCGTGAGCAGTCCGATGGATGGCTTGGGGGCGGGGCAGCCGCAGGCTTTGGTGCCCAACCTTAGCTTGGGAATGAGTTTAAAGAAATTGATCAGTTGCTGACATGATTTATTTAATAGGGGTTGATCACCAACTTCAGCATAACGGAAATAATTGTGCAGAATCTCAGAAGAGGTCTGCCTTTGTTCAATATTTAGTTAATAAAATAAAGGAATTAAATATTTCTTTGATTGCTGAAGAATTCAATTTTGAAGCGCTAGGAAAATCGCAAGGCACAAATTCATCTTGCAAAATAGCTGCACAAGAATCTGGGATAGAGCATAGATTCTGTGACCCAACAACATCAGAGCGAGAATCGATTAGGATTCCATCCAAAAATAAAATTATAATGGATTTGTTTGGCAAGCCTAAAAAGATACTTAATCATATAGAAAATAAGCAAGTTAATGATGAAGAAAGAATGTTTTTCACATTAAGAGAAAAATTTTGGATAGATAAAATAAAAGATAAAAATCAAGAAAATGTAATATTTATTTGCGGGAAAGACCATATTGTTAGTTTCAAGTCTTTGGTTAATAAAGAAGGATTTGATGCAGAAGAATTGAAAATTGAAATTTAAAAAAATCAAATTGAATAGTAACTTTCAAAAACATCGGAGAGATGCCCGAGAGGCTGAAGGGGCACGATTGGAAATCGTGTGAGCGCCTAATAAGTGCTCCGAGGGTTCGAATCCCTCTCTCTCCGCCACTGAAACTCCAGTTTTCTGTTTTCGGTTTTCTGTAAAATCTGCTTCGCCCAGATCGACTCGTTCATGCTTGGCAGTTGGCATCCTTGACACAGTTTAAGAAACATAGAGAAGAAGACCGTAAAGGCTTTTCAACAGAAAACAGGAAACCGAATACAGGAAACAGTTTTTCCCATGGCGTATCAGGTTCTGGCCCGGAAATGGCGTCCCCAAACCTTTGAGGAAGTGGTGGGCCAGGAGCCTATCACCCGCACCCTGCAAAACGCCCTGGCCGCCGGCCGGGTAGCCCACGCCTTTCTCTTCAGCGGCCCCCGGGGCGTCGGCAAGACCTCGGTGGCCCGCATCCTGGCCAAGGCCCTCAACTGCCTCAGCGGCCCCACCCCGCACCCCGACAACACCTGCCAGTTGTGCCGGGAGATCACCAACGGCTCCTCCCTGGACGTCCTGGAAATCGACGGCGCCTCCAACCGGGGCATCGACGAGGTCCGGGATCTGCGGGAGAAGATCAAGTACCTGCCGACTCAGGGCAAATACCGGGTCTATATCATCGATGAAGTGCACATGCTCACCAAGGAGGCCTTCAACGCCCTGTTGAAGACCCTGGAGGAGCCCCCGGCCCACGCGGTCTTCGTCCTGGCCACCACCGAACCCCACAAGGTGCCGGTGACCATCCTGTCCCGCTGCCAGCGCTACGATTTCCGGCGCATTCCCACCGGGCTGATCCAGGCGCATCTGGCTAAGCTGGCCGACCAGGAAGGCTGGCAGATCGACCCCGAGGGCCTGGCCCTGGTGGCCCGGGCCGCGGAAGGGGGCCTCCGGGACGCCCAGGGGTTCCTGGACCAGGTGGTGACCTTCGGAGGCGAGGGCGTCACCGCCCCGGAGATCGCCCGCATCCTGGGGGTGACCGACCGGGGGGCGCTCTTAAGCGCTCTTCAGGCCATCATCGGGCGCCACGGGCCGGACCTCCTGAACCTCATCGAAGCGCTCTATAATCAGGGCCAGGATATGCGGCGGTTTTACCAGGACCTGATGCTTTACGCCCGACACCTCCTGGTGGCGGGTCTGCATCCCGAGGCCCGGCATCTGGCCGCGGTGGCCGACACCGAGTGGGACGAACTGGTGAACCTGGCCCGCCAGACCCCGGCCATCCACCTGCATAACCTCCTCAGCGTGCTACTCCAGGGGGAAGAGGAGTTAAAACGGGCCCCCCAACCCCGGCTGGCCCTGGAAGTCCTGCTCCTCCGGGTGATTCATCTGGAGCCGGTCCTGCCCCTGGACGAGTGGCTGACCCGGTTGGAGGCCCTGGAACGGCGCCTGGAAGGCGCGCCGAGGGTGGCAGCCGGGTCTGGCGGCGCCGCCGAGCTGCAGGCCCCGGCGGCCGCGGCGACGGCAGGACCTCCGGCAGAGGCCGGTCTCCAGGACCAATGGCAGGCGTTCCTGGCGTTCGTTCGGGAACAAGAAAACGGCCCCCTGTGCGGCAAGCTGGCCCAGAGCCGGTTGGCGGACCTGTCAGACCATCGCCTGAAGGTGGTCATGGGACGCGCCTGGAACGCCAACGGCCCCCAGCACGAAGCCCGCCTGCAGGAGCTGGTCCGGGCCTTTTTCGGCCAGGCCTGTACCCTGGAAATTGAGGCGGAAACGGCCAAGGCCCCGAAGAAAACCCCGGCGGCCTCCAAAAAGCCCCCGGATATGCAGAAGCTCCAGCAACAGGCCCTGGAGATCTTCGGGGGGGAGTGGCTCCCCACCACCCCGGGGAAGGAGGAACCCGAGTGAAGAACCTGACCGGTATGGTGAAGCAGGCCCAGAAGCTCCAGGCCAAGATGATGGAGATGCAGGCGGAACTGGGCAACCGCACGGTGAGCGCCCAGGCCGGCGGCGGCATGGTGGAAGCCGTGGTCAACGGCCGCCAGGAACTGGTGTCCCTGCGCATCGACCCCGAGGTGGTGGTCGCGGAGGACGTGGAGATGCTCCAGGACCTGATCCAGGCCGCGGTGAACGAAGCCCTGAACCGGTCCCGGGAGATGATGGCCGCCGAAATGAGCAAACTCACCGGCGGCATGCAGATTCCGGGGTTGTTTTGACAGTGAGCAGTAAGCAGTAAGCAGTTAAGCTGCTGGTTAGGAGGTTCATTAGTTTTTTCTGCTCACTGCTTATAGGAGAAAAGATGTCTGGAAACGCGTATCCGGCCGCGTTGCGCCGGGTGATCGTCAACCTGAGCAAATGGCCCGGGGTGGGGGAAAAAACCGCCTCCCGCCTGGCCATGCATCTTCTCCGGGCCCCGGAAGCCGAGGTACTGGAGCTGGCCAACGCCTTGATGGAACTGAAAGAAAAGATCCGGCTCTGCCGGCGCTGCTTCGCCTTTGCCGACCAGGAATTCTGTCCCCTTTGCGCCAACCCGGCCCGCAGCCAGGGCCAGATCCTGGTGGTGGCGGAGCCGGGGGACCTGTTGGCCATTGAGAAGATCGGGTGGTTCCAGGGCCTCTACCACGTCCTGGGCGGCCTGATCTCGCCCCTGGAAGGGGTGGGCCCCGATGACATCCGCCTCAGGGAACTCCTGGACCGGGTCGGACAGGAGGGGATCAAGGAAATCATCCTGGGCCTCAACCCTTCTCTCGAAGGGGAGACCACCACCGCCTACCTGGCCCAGGAACTGAGGCCCTTAGGGGTAAAGGTGACCCGCATCGCCTACGGTCTACCCATGGGCGGCGAAATCAAGTACGCCGACCACCAGACCTTGAAGGAGTCATTGAATCATAGAGTAGAAACTTGAGGGCTAGGGGCCAATCTCATGAAGGAAGAATCACAGCATTACGAACCCCGGATTTCCCTTCCTAAGAAAAGGATTGCCGATTTTTGCAGGAAACATCATATCAACAAATTGGCGATTTTCGGGTCTGTCCTGCGACCCGATTTTCGAGCCGACAGTGATATAGATGTCTTAGTGGAATTTGAGCCAGGGCATGTGCCAGGATTGGCTTTCTTCGCGATGGAAGAGGAACTCTCCGCAATTTTGGGCCGCAAGGTTGACCTGAACACCCCGCAATTCCTAAGCAAATATTTTCGTGATAAGATACTCAAAGAGGCGGTAGTGCAGTATGCTGCCTGAGGATTTGACCCGCTTGCGGCATATGCTGGATAGCGCCCAGGAAGCCGTTGGGTTAATAGAAGCCTTGTAGGGCGCGTTTCACGCGCCATTATTGGTGCGTAAAACGCACCCTACTACTGATGATGGATAAAATAGCAATAGACTCAAATATACTTTCTTATTTTGTAGACGTTACTCTACCAAATTATGACCCGTTAAATGATCATGAATCATTAAGAAATGAAAAAATATCCACGCTAAGAATTGCATTATATGATAGAGATACTCGCCTTTATATATTGCCCTTAGTAGAGATAGAATGGAGATGTATTTCAGATACCCAAAGACGTTTTCTTCACTCCATGGGCAAACTTGTGGTGTTTAGTAGTCGTCCCTGGAGGATTGATTCAACCAAATTAAAACAGTTAATCGCTTACTTATTGAAAAATCATCCTAAAGAAAAAGATTGTCAATTATTGGCCGAGGCTGAATTGACTGGAATGAAAATTATTTTGACTAACGATAATGACTTTATTAAAAATTTATCTAATAAAACGACAGTAATGATATTAAGACCTTCTGAATATTTGAAAAAATTAAATATTAAAATGGGGACGCCTCCCATAAGGCGTCCGGATAAATCAAATCCACTGATTCATAAGACTTGATGGTTAATTTAGGAATAAGCCAAGAAAGCTAAACGAAACTATAACAGAAAACCGAAAACAGAAAACCGAAAACTGCCTTTAATATGTTCGATCGCCGATTAGTCCAAAATTTTGACTGGGTGCTGTTGGGGCTGGTGCTCATCATCGTGGGCATGGGCATCGTGAACCTTTACAGTGCCGGGTACAACCAGGGGGAAGGCACGGCCCTGTACATCAAGCAGCTCTACTGGCTGGGGGTGGGGCTGGGGGTGATGTTCGTCACCCTGGTCTATGATTACCGGCACCTGGAGAAGCTGAGTTATCTCCTCTATATCCTGAGCATCCTCCTGCTGGTGGCCGTAATGTTCGGGGGCAAGGTGGTCTATGGTTCCCGGCGTTGGCTGGCCCTGGGCCCCATCACCTTTCAGCCCTCGGAGTTGGCCAAGATCGCCATCATTCTGGTGCTGGCCACCTACTTCAGCCGGCGGTCCCATATGGAGGCCATGCGCCTCCAGGACCTGATTATCCCCGGCATCCTGGTGATGATCCCGGTGGCGCTGATCATCAAGCAGCCCGACCTGGGGTCGGGGATTCTGGTGCTCCTGGTGGCCGCCAGCATGATTCTCTTTGTGGGGGTGCACTGGCGCACGTTGATGGGCTGTGCCCTCTCCATGGTCTTGCTGTCGCCGTTGATCTGGCATTTCCTCAAGGACTACCAGCGTCTGCGGGTCCTGACCTTTCTCAATCCGGAGAAAGACCCGCTGGGAGCCGGCTATCACATCCTGCAGTCCATGATCGCGGTGGGCTCCGGCCAGTTTTGGGGCAAGGGTTTCCTGCAAGGGACCCAGACTCAGCTCTATTTTCTGCCGGAGCAACACACCGACTTCGTGTTTTCCGTCTTCGCCGAAGAGTGGGGTTTCGTGGGCTCCGCGGTGTTGCTGTTGCTGTTTACGGCGCTGGCCCTCTGGGGGTTGACCGTGTCCCGGGACTGCAAAGACCGCTTCGGCCACCTGCTGGCCCTGGGGGTGACGGCCCTGATCTTCTGGCAGTTCTTCATCAATCTCTGCATGGTCACCGGCTTTTTGCCGGTGGTCGGTATCCCCCTGCCCCTGTTCAGCTACGGCGGTTCCTCCCTGATCACCACCCTGTTGGGAGTGGGATTTCTCCTGAATATTCGCATGCGTCGCTACTTATTCGGGGGGTGAGAATTTTTTGCAAAAAAAATTTTGACAGTCAAGGGAAAATAGGCTAAAAAGGCATTCGTGAAAAGTTACACATGGACTCAACCTCAGGCATGTCCTCCTAAAATAGTTAACTCATTGATTCAACAAATAAAAAAAGAGGTGGCAGCCAGGAATGATTGACATTGATTGGACCTTGTTCGCACAGATTATCAATTTCCTGCTCCTGGTCTTTCTCCTAAACGTGGTTTTGTTCCGCCCCATCCGTAACGCCCTCAGGGATCGTCAGGCCAAACTTTTGGCCCAGGAGGCCGACATCAACCTCCTGACGGATCAGGGCCAAACCTTGGAGGATGAAATTAAGGAGAAACTGGCCGCCGCCCGGCGCGAGGGCGCGGGGGCCCGGGAGGCCTTGAAGCAGGAAGGGGCCCAGGCGGAAGCCACCCTCCTGGAAGAAGTGAAACGCCAGGTGGATGCGGAATGGGCCACGGTGGAAAAGAAAATCAAAAGTGATATGGCCAAGGCCCGGAAGTCCCTGCAAACGCAGGCCCAGTCGTTTGCCCAACTGCTGGCCACCAAGATTCTGGGGAGGGAACTCTCATGAGCGGCGAACGCAGCAGGGGTGGGTTACGGACCTGGGCGGCTTTTGGCGGGGTGGCGGTCGGCTTGCTCCTGACCGGCGTGGCCGCGGCTTCCGAGGCGGCTCATGGCGGCGGCCATGGGGGGATTTCCCCCGAAAAGATCCAGGACTTCATCTGGCGCACCGTCAATTTCGTGGTGTTCGCCGCCATCCTGATCAAGCTGCTGGCCAAGCCGGCCAAAAATTTCTTTGCCCAGCGCTCCCAGGACGTGGCCACGACCCTGGAGGAACTGGAAGCCAAACTGGCCGCGGCCGCGGCCGCGGTGCAGGCGGCGGAGGCTCGCCTGGCCGAGGTGGCCAAAGAACGGGAAAAGATCATCCAGCAGTATATGGCCGAAGGTGAAATGGAGAAGGCCAAGATCCTGGAGAAGGCCAACCTGGTGGCGGAGCGCCTCAAAGAAATGGCGACCCTTACCATTGAGCAGGAAACCAAAAAGGCCGCCCAGAACCTGAAAGAGGAAGTCGTGGGCATGGCCACGCAGATGGCCACCGACATGATTAAAGAGAAGGCTACCTACGCCGACCAGCAGGGTCTGGTGGAGGAATATTTGAAGAAGGTGGTGGAAACCCATTGATTGACATGACCGTTGCCCGACGCTATGCCAAGGCCTTGCTGACTCTGGGCAAGGAAGATGGTAATTACAAAGAGTATGGGGAGGGGCTCAGTGGGTTCGCCCATCTCTTGGAGCGGGAACCGGAACTGAAGGATGCCCTGCTCAACCCCATCCACAGCCGGGAGGACCGCCGCAAACTGCTCCTCCGTATGATCGAACTCTTGCAGCTTTCTCCCATGGTGTCCAACCTGCTTCAACTCCTTCTGGATAAACACCGCCTCAACGTGGTGGACGGAGTCGCCCAGGCCTATCAACAGATGGTGGATGAGGTGGAAAACGTCAGCCGGGCTCGGGTGAGGACGGCAATTTCCCTGGATGACGCTACCCAGGAACGCCTCCGTAAGACGTTGGAGAAGATGACCGGCAGCACCGTGGTCATGGAGGTGGAGGAAGATCCCAGCATCATCGGCGGCATTGTCGCTAAGGTGGGGGACCTGGTGCTGGACGGCAGTGTGCGCACCCAGATCAATTCCCTACGAGAATCCTTAATAAAAGGCGAGGTCTTATAAATGGAAATTAGAGCCGAAGAAATCAGCCAAATTATTCGCTCTCAGATCCGGGATTATGAAAAGAAGGTGGAAGTGGCCGAAACCGGCACCGTGCTGTCCGTGGGTGACGGCATCGCCCGGGTCTATGGCGTGGAGAAATGCATGGCCATGGAGCTCCTGGAGTTCCCCGGGGGCATTTTCGGACTTGCCCTGAACCTGGAAGAGGACAACGTGGGTGTCGCCATCCTGGGTGAAGATACGCACATCAAAGAGGGCGACATCGTCAAACGCACCGGTCGTATCGCTCAGGTGCCCGTCGGGGACGCGGTCCTCGGCCGGGTCATCGACCCCGTGGGCAACCCCATTGACGGCAAGGGCCCCATCGAATCCAAAGAGTTCCGGCGCATCGAAGTCAAGGCCCCGGGCGTCATCGAACGCCAGCCGGTGAGTGAGCCCATGTACACCGGCTATAAGGCCATCGACGCCATGACCCCCGTGGGTCGCGGCCAGCGGGAGCTGATCATCGGCGACCGTCAGATCGGCAAAACCGCTCTCTGCATCGATGCCATCATCAACCAGAAGGATTCCGGGATCATCTGCATTTACGTGGCCGTGGGTCAGAAAAAATCCACCGTGGCCCAGGTGGTGGACGCCCTGGAGCGCTACGGCGCCATGAAGCACACCATCGTGGTCAACGCCTCGGCCTCCGAGCCCGCCCCCCTGCAATACGTCGCCGCCTTCTCCGGCTGCGCCATGGGCGAATATTACCGGGATACCGGCCGCCACGCCCTGATCATTTACGACGACCTGACCAAACAGGCCCAGGCCTACCGGCAGATTTCCCTGCTGCTGCGCCGGCCGCCGGGACGTGAAGCCTATCCGGGTGACATCTTCTACAACCACTCCCGGCTGCTGGAGCGGGCCGCCAAGCTGAACGACGAGAAAGGCGCCGGCTCTCTCACCGCCCTGCCCATCATCGAAACCCAGCAGGGTGACGTGAGCGCCTACATTCCCACCAACGTCATCTCCATCACCGACGGCCAGGTGTACCTGGAACCCGGTCTGTTCTTCTCCGGGGTCCGGCCGGCCATCAATGTCGGTCTCTCCGTTTCCCGGGTCGGCGGCGCCGCCCAGGTGAAGGCCATGAAGCAGGTGGCCGGTATGCTGCGGTTGGATATGGCCCAGTATCGGGAGCTGGCCGCCTTCGCCCAATTCGGCTCCGAGCTGGACAAGGCCACCCAGCAGCAGCTCAACCGGGGCGCCCGACTGGTGGAAGTCCTGAAACAGCCCCAGTATCAGCCGCTGCCCATGGAAAAGCAGGTGTCCATCATCTTTGCCGGCACCCGGGGTTTCCTGGACAAGTATCCTATGGACGTGCTGGCCTCTTACGAACAGCAGCTCTACAGCTTCATGGAGTCGAAATATTCTGACGTTCTGGCCGACATCAAGGAGAAGAAAGAGTTTACTTCGGACATTGATGTCAAGATGAGGGCCGTTTTGGAAGAGTTTGATACCGTATTCCAGCCTGTCGTCAGCGCGTCTTAAGAGCGGGGTATAAGAATGGCGACCCTACGAGATATCAGACGCAAGATAGGGGCGGTCAAGAAGACTCAGCAGATCACCAAGGCCATGAACATGGTCGCGGCCGCCAAGCTGCGGGGGGCCCAGCAACGCATGGAAGGCTTTCGGCCCTATGCTGCGGCCTTCGCCATGATGCTGGGGAATATTGCCGGCCGGGTGGAACCGGAGATCCACCCCTTCTTCCAACAGGCCGACCCGGTGCAACGGGTGGGGTTGGTGTTGATGACCGCCGACCGTGGGTTGTGCGGCAGCTTCAACGTCAACCTGATCAATACTGCGGTGAAGTTCATCCGGGAAAAAGAGGCCGTGGGCCTCGAGGTCTCCCTCATCTGCGTGGGCCGCAAAGGCCGGGATTTCTTCCGGCGGCGCAAACGGGAGATGTTGGCCCACTACGTGGACGTCTGGAACAAGTTCGACTTTTCCAACGCGGTGACGGTGGCCCGGGAGATCATGAGCGCCTTCCTGACCGGGGAGGTGCAGGAGGTCCACCTGATCCATTCCACCTTCATCAACATGGCGATCCAGCGCCCCCAGATGGTGCAATTGCTGCCCATCAAACCGTCGGAGGCGGTGGCAGAGGGTCCCAGTACGGAATACCTTTTTGAGCCGCCCATGGAGCAGTTCCTGGAGTATTTGCTGCCCAAGTATATCAATGTGCTGGTTTACCATGGCTTCCTGGAGAACGCCGCCAGCGAACACGCGGCCCGGATGACCGCCATGGACAACGCCCAGAGCAACTGTAAAGAAATGATCAATACCCTGACCCTCGTGATGAACAAGGCCCGGCAGGCGGCCATTACTAAAGAATTGATGGATATCGTGGGCGGGGCTGAGGCCCTGAAGGGCTAAGCCGCCCGGATGAGGAGGATTTACAGCATATGAATATGGGGAAAGTAGCCCGCGTTATCGGTCCGGTAGTGGACGTCGAATTCGAAGAGGGGAAACTGCCGGCCATTAAAAACGGCCTGTTGATCAGCAACCCGGCCATTGACGATACCGAAGACAACCTGGTGGTGGAAGTGGCAGCCCACCTGGGTAACAACATGGTGCGCACCATCGCCATGGACACCACCGACGGTCTGGTCCGGGGGATGCCCGTGAAGGACACCGGCAATGCCATCATGGTGCCGGTGGGCGCCGAGGCCCTGGGCCGGGTGCTCAACGTGGTGGGCCGCCCGGTGGACGGTCTGGGTCCGGTGCATGCCAAGACTTATTACCCCATTCATCGCCCGGCGCCGGCCTTCGTGGACCAGGACACCACCGTGAAAGTGCTGGAAACCGGCGTTAAGGTTATCGACCTGCTGGTGCCCTTTCCCCGGGGCGGCAAGATGGGGATGTTCGGCGGCGCCGGCGTGGGCAAGACCGTCGTCATGATGGAAATGATCCACAACATCGCCATGCACCATGGCGGCATCTCGGTGTTCGCCGGGGTGGGCGAGCGCACCCGTGAGGGCAACGACCTCTACCTGGAAATGAAACACTCGGGCGTACTGCCCAAGGCCGCCTTGATTTACGGCCAGATGACCGAGCCCCCCGGGGCCCGGGCCCGGGTGGCCTTGACCGCCCTGAGCGCGGCGGAATACTTCCGGGATGAAGAAGGTCAGGACGTCCTGCTCTTCATCGACAACATCTTCCGTTTCACCCAGGCGGGCTCCGAGGTATCGGCCCTCTTGGGCCGCATGCCCTCCGCCGTAGGTTACCAGCCCACCCTGGGTACCGACCTCGGGGAATTGCAGGAACGCATCACCTCCACCAAGAAAGGGTCCGTCACTTCGGTCCAGTGCATTTACGTGCCCGCCGACGACTTGACCGACCCGGCCCCGGCGACCACCTTTGCCCACCTGGACGGCACCGTGGTACTCTCCCGGGCCCTGACGGAGCTGGGCATCTACCCGGCGGTGGATCCTCTGGACTCCACCTCCCGCATCCTGGACCCCCAGGTGTTGGGCGACGAGCACTACTTTGTAGCCCGGAACGTGCAGCAGACCCTGCAGAAGTATAGGGACCTGCAGGATATCATCGCCATTCTGGGCATCGACGAACTCTCCGACGAAGACAAGCTCACCGTGGCCCGGGCCCGGAAGATTCAGCGCTTCCTGAGCCAGCCCTTCTTCGTGGCGTCCACCTTCACCGGCCAGGAAGGCAAGTTCGTCTCCGTGCCGGACACCGTGCGGGGCTTTAAGGAAATCCTGGAAGGGAAGCACGACGACCTGCCGGAGCAGGCCTTCTACATGGTGGGCGGCATCGAAGAAGCGGTGGCCAAGGCCGAACGGCTGGCGGCCGCCTAAAGGCTGACGGAGACCAAGCCTATGGCAGAGAAAACACTCCTGTTGGAGGTGGTTACTCCCGATCGCCTGGTCCTGTCCACCGAGGCCGACGTGGTGGTGTGCCCCGGCGTGGAAGGCCAGTTCGGCGTCCTGGTGGGCCACATCCCCTTCCTGAGCGCCCTGGATATCGGCGAGATGTACTACCGCAAAGGCGGTCAGACCGAATACCTGGCGGTGAGCGGCGGCTTTGCCGAAGTCACCGGCGCCAAGGTGACCATCGTGGCGGAAGCGGCCGAGAAAGGCCGGGAGATCGATGTGGAACGGGCTAAGCGGGCTCTGGAACGGGCCGAGAAACGCCTGGCCGCAGGCAAAACTGCGGAGATCGACTGGGCCCGGGCCGAAGCCGCGTTGCGCCGCTCCCTGGTGCGGGCCAAGGTGGCCGGCCGGTAATCAATCATTCACGTAACGTAACCTGAACAAAAAAAGGCAAGCCTGAACATCCGGGCTTGCCTTTTCATTTTTGTCTTATTAATTCCCCTGCCGCCATAAATTAAAAAAACTTGTTCAAAAGTGATAAATTCTGTTATATTGCCTTTAAATGATCATGTTTGATAATAGAAATTAGTTGATATAATTCATTAGTTATGTGGAGATAGAGATGTCTGAAGCTAGGATAAGGCTTTCGATTAAGGATGGAATTTTTGAAATTGAGGGTACTGAAACTTTCGTTTCAGCACAATTGCAGGCCTTCGGGGATGTTTTCCGTAAGGCACTTTCTGAGCCAGCTAAGGCCAATGTCTTGATGCCCGATCAGCATGGGCCAGAAGAAGGACCTATGGATACGCAGGTAGCTGGTTTCCCAAGCGTATTCCAGATTCACGAAGGGAAGGTAAAGCTTCTAAAGCACATCCCAGGAGCCAAAACAAAAGAAAAGACTATTAATGCCGCGCTCATTTGTCTATTTGCGAGATCTCAGCAAGGCATAGACACGGTCCCATTTAGTGATATTATCGAAATCTGTACAGATCATAGTTGCTATGATCCAAATAACTTCTCAAGGTATCTTAAATCTGATAAGCAAGATTTTGTTTTCGGTGGATCACGCGGGAAGCAGACTGTAAAGCTCTCGGTTCCTGGTACCAAGAGGGCAGAAGCTTTGGTCAAGGAACTAGTAGCTTAAGCAAAATGAGCGTTGAAGCGGTTCTAAAGGCAAAATTTCCTTATGATATCGTTGATGCATTATTGAATGCATATGGCGAGATCGAGGAAAACTTCGTTCTTAAGAAATGGAAAGCCAGCGAACTCGACGCTGGCCATTTCGTGGAAGCGGCAAGGCGTATACTCGAGTTTGATCTCACCGGAATTTATACACCCATTTCTCAAAAGCTGCCCAACTTCAGTGATACAGTATTGAAATCCTACGAAAACGCAAGCGGTGATGAATCATTCCGCATTCTTATTCCAAGAGCGCTAAAAGCAATTTACAATATTCGTAACAAGCGAGGGGTTGGACATATTTCGGACGTGTCTCCGAATGAAATGGACTCCACCTACATACTTTATACAGTAAAATGGGTGTTGGCAGAGTTGGTAAGACTCGCGTCTGGCTTAACGGTTCCGGAAACGCAAAAGCTCATAGAATCAATCACAGAACGGAAAATGGACATCGTTTGGAAGGAGATCGATTTCACAAGAATTTTACACACCTCGATTATAGCAAGAGATAAGATTCTTATACTCCTCTATGATCAGAGCCCACGGGGAGATAAGGAACTACAGGCTATTATAGAGTATTCGAATAAGTCAAAATTTAAGGGGATATTGAGAGCATTGCATAAACAACGCCTGATAGAATATAAGGCAGATGGATTGTGCATCATTTCCCCAACGGGTTTGTTTGAGGCCGAGGCGATTGCTCTGAAAGGATTCCATGCCTAACTTTTGATGCGGCAATACTTTGTTAGGATGGGCCCCAAATAAAGCTCCAAAGGGCAAAGGCAAGCTAAATTCGGCTTGCCTTTGCCTTTTTACAATATCATCATGAAAAAATCGGGTAAAATTATCAAATTGGCATGACGAATTCAGTAAGATAGGATATTTAAATTATTAGCTAGGTGGTTTTGGCATAATGAATGCGTTTAAAGGATAGATATGGAGAAGTTTCGAAATAACATCACCGCCGTAATCCTGGCTGCGGGCCAGGGGACCCGCATGAAGTCGAGCAAGGCAAAGGTGCTGCACCAGATCCTGGGGCGGCCCATGATCGCCTACCTCCTGGATACCCTGAAGGAGGTGGGGGTCAACGATATCGTGGTGGTGGTGGGCCACCAGGCCGAGGCGGTGCAAGCGGCCCTAAAGGAGTATGGGGTGCGCTTCGTGGTGCAGGAGCCCCAGTTGGGCACCGGGCACGCGGTCCAGGTGGCCGTGGGCGCGGTGCCCGCCGGGATGCAGACCGTCATGGTGCTGTGCGGCGATGCCCCCTTGATTTCCGGAGAGAGCATTGGCGCTCTTTGCCGGTTGCATGCCCGGATCGACGCGGCGGTCACCGTCCAGACCATCGAACTGGCCGACGGGGCCCATTACGGCCGAGTGGTGCGGGATGAGGCGGGCCGGGTGACCGCGGTACTACAAACCAAAGACTCCCAAGACCGGCCCGAGATCCTGGCCATCCGGGAGATCAACACCGGCGCGTACTGCTTCGACGCTTCATTCCTGAGACAGGGCCTTACGAAAATCCCTAAAAGCCCGGTTACCGGCGAAATTTATCTCACCGACCTGATCCATATTGCCCGGGAGCAGCGCAGGGGGGTGGAAGCCCTCATCGACCCGGATTGGGAGGCGCTGCTGGGCATCAACAGCCGGGCCGAACTGGCCGGGGCCACCCGCACCGTCAGACGCCGGATCAACGAGCGGCATATGGACCAGGGGGTCACCCTCATCGACCCGGAACTCACCTTCATCGAACCCCTGGTGACCATCGGGCGGGACACCATCATTTATCCCAACGTCTATCTCCAGGGCAGGACCGTCATCGGCGAGAATTGTCTCATCGAAGCGTCGGTTAAAATTGCCGACTCTATCCTGGAAAATGACGTTTATATCAAAATGGGTTGCGTCATCACCCAGAGCAGGGTAGGGGCCGGGGCGGATGTCGGACCCTGGGCCCATCTGCGGCCCTTAAGCGACCTGAGGCCAAGGGTGCACGTCGGCAACTTCGTGGAAGTGAAGAAATCCGTTCTCCATGAGGGCGTCAAGGCAGGCCACCTCACCTACCTGGGGGACGCGGAGGTGGGGGCCGGCACCAACGTGGGGGCCGGCACCATCACCTGCAATTACGACGGCGAAAAGAAGTACCGCACCATCATCGGCGAGGGTGCCTTCATCGGCAGCAATACCGCCCTGGTGGCGCCCGTGACCGTGGGGGCCGGGGCCTACGTGGGGGCGGGCTCCACCATTACCGAGGATGTGCCGCCGGGCAAATTGGGGATCGCCCGGGCCCGCCAGGTAAATAAGGACCGCCGATTGGGGGGGAAGAAAGAAGAGTAGCGGTTGGCGGGTAGCTTTTTCGGTTACAATCCTCTTAGAATTTTTAGAGGTGCCCAAGCAGAGCTTGGGCTAAAAATTCGTTCCCCAGCAAGAGCTGGGGAACGAGGGCAAACTGCAAACTACTAAAAGCTAAAGGCTGACCGCTGGCAGCTAAGAAGCGAGGTAACTATGTGCGGCATTATCGGATACTTGGGCCCCCAGGAAGCCATGCCCATCATCCTGGATGGGTTGAAACGGTTGGAGTACCGGGGCTATGACTCGGCGGGCATGGCGGTGATCAGTGATCACGGCCTGGCCATCCGCCGCAGCCTGGGCAAATTACGGGAGCTGGAAAATCTGCTGCGCCAGGACCCGCTCTCCGGGCAGGTGGGCATCGGCCACACCCGTTGGGCCACCCACGGCCGCCCCTCGGAGAACAACGCGCATCCGCACATGGTGGGCGCCATCGCCGTGGTGCATAACGGCATCATCGAAAACTACCTGGAACTCAAGGAAGACCTGATCAAACAGGGTCACCGGTTTTCCTCGGAAACGGACACGGAAATCGTGTCCCATCTCATCGTCAAATACCTGGACCAGGGGCTTCCCTATTTGGAGGCGGTGCAGCGGACGATCCAGGAAATCAAGGGATCTTATGCCCTGGTCATCGTCAACGCCCACGAGCCCCGCATGCTGGTGGCGGCCCGCAAGGAAAGCCCCTTGATTCTGGGGCTGGGGGAGGGTGAATACTTCCTGGCCTCGGACATTCCCGCCATCCTGCCCTATACCCGCCGGGTGATCTTCCTCGAAGATCATGATGTTGTGGTGCTGCGAGATGGAGAGTTTCTCCTGTTGAACCGGGAGGGCCAACGGATCGAGCGCCCGGAGCACACCATCACCTGGAGCCCGGCCATGGCGGAAAAGGCCGGATACAAGCATTTCATGCAGAAGGAGATCTTTGAGCAGCCCCGGGCCCTGATCGACACCTTCCGGGGGCGCATCAACCCCGATTTGGGGGAAGTGATGATCCCGGAATTGGCGCTCCCCGACGATGCGATCAAAGATATCCACAAGATCTTCCTGGTGGCCTGCGGCACGTCTTTTCATGCCGCCATGGTGGGAAAGACCCTCATTGAAAGCCTCTGCCGCCTGCCGGTGGAGGTGGAGCTGGGCTCCGAGTTCCGTTATCGGGACCCCCTGGTGGACCGCCATACCCTCCTCATCCCCATTTCCCAGTCCGGCGAGACCGCGGATACCCGGGCCGGGTTGAAGGCCGGTAAGGAGTTGGGGGCCAAGACCCTGGCCATCGTCAACGCGGTGGGCTCGAGCATCGCCCGGGAGGCCGACGCGGTCCTCTATACTCACGCCGGCCCGGAAATCGGCGTGGCCTCCACCAAGGCCTTCACCACGCAACTGGTGGCTCTGTACCTCATCGCCCTGTATCTGGCGCAGCGGCTGGGGCGTCTTAACCGGGCCGCGATCCGGCACCGGCTCACGGATTTACTGAAGCTCCCCACCTGGGTGCAGGAGACTCTGGACCTGGATCATGAGATTCGGGAAACCGGCCACCGCTACATGAATGCCCACAATTTCCTCTACCTGGGGCGGGGTATCCACTATCCCATCGCCCTGGAAGGGGCTTTAAAGCTCAAAGAAATTTCTTATATCCACGCGGAAGGCTATGCCGCGGGGGAGATGAAGCACGGCCCCATCGCCCTGATCGATGAAAACATGCCGGTGGTGGTGCTGGCGTCCCGCAGCCCGGTGCTGGAAAAGGTCCAGGGCAATATCGAAGAGGTGGCGGCCCGGGGCGGGCGGCTCATTGCCCTCACCGAGGCCGACAACGCCCAGGTGTGGGAACGGGTGGAGAGCGGCATTACCGTGCCCGCGGTCCCCCTGGAACTGTCGCCCATTGTCCTGGTAACGCCGCTGCAACTGCTGGCGTACCACATCGCCGACCTGCGGGGCACTGACGTGGACCAACCCCGCAACCTGGCCAAGAGCGTGACGGTGGAGTAGACTTGGCGCCTTTGCGTCTTTGCGAGAAAATATTTCTCACGCAAAGGCGCGAAGAACGCCAAGGAGTTACTTTCCCACTAAGGCAAAGCGCGGCCGGCTGATGGATTCATGCTGGCAGAGGGGGCAGCGGCTGGGGCGGGTGAGGCGGTCCCGCTTTTTAAAGACAAAGCCGCAGTGTTTGCAAACCGCCGGGATGACCTGGAACTGCTGGCCCGGCCCGGGGGCCCGGGCGAGGTGGGCCAGGTGGTCCAAGACCTCTTTTTCCGACAGCGACAGGAGTTGGGACAGTTCCAGGCTGGAGCGGGGGTGCTCCGCCAGGAGTTCTTTCATGGCCTGGCGCGGGGTGCTCATGGGCAAATCCTCTGGGTGAGGTCGAGTAGGTAACCCGATTCTACTTTAACCCGATCGACCGCATTACGACAGCGGTTCTCATGCGTTATCTGGTGATGGGCGCCGGCGCCCTGGGTTCGGTGTTCGGCGGGCTCCTTAAGCATAGCGGCCAGGCGGTAACGTTTATCGGGCGGGGGCCCCATTTTGAGCACATCACCAGCCGACGGCTATTTCAGCTTTTTCCTGGAAAATCTGGTCCCGGCCACCGCCGGTCACTGGCCCTCCATGTGGCAGGATTTGCAGGCCCGCCGCCGTACCGAAATCGACGCCTTGAACGGCGCCATCTGTCGCTATGGCGCCGCACTGGGCGCAGCCACCCCTTATCATGACGCCGTCAGTCGCCTGGTGCGATTCTTAGAAATGAAACCGGCGTGATTTCCACAGAACTTCATGATTCCGGGAGGGAGAGGCAAACGTGAGCCCCAAGCCTTTCTCTGTCAGAGGCAAACATGCGGCGGCATATAAAATATTTCTTGCATTATTTATAATTTAATGATAATAAAATACACAATTAATTGATCACGAGTTACGATTCCTGGATGTAGCGTCAGAATGAAGGGAGAGCTGGTCATGCCGTGGAAAAAATATCAGACTGCCTGTCCCATCTGTGGGAATGGGGTCCTGGAGCGTCGACCGAGAAATTTCTGGATGCGCCTGGTCCCCGGCAGCAAGCATTACATGTGCGACTTGTGTCCGACGCACTACTTGTCAGTTTACGGTCGGCGCATGAGATTGCTGCCGCAGGGTTGATAGCCCTATTGGTTTGGTGACTTCCAACCTGAAGTTCCCGGGGAAGACAGGGAAGGTCTGTCTTCCCCATAGTTTTTGCGGTTCTCCTACCGGGTGATCACCCCGCAGGCGATGCGGGGTCCGGCGTTGCCGGCAGGATCACTGACGTAGTCATCCGGACCGGCGTGGATCACCAGGGAAGTCCCGCCCGGCTGGAACAATGAATTCTTTTGCCCTTCCTTCAGAGTGACCAGATTGGCCACTGCCTCGACGTTCGCCTTACCGTCCGGACCCACCGTGATATTGGGCAGGTCTCCGGCGTGAGGCCCGGCCGGGTTCTTCAGACCGTGATGCTTTTCGAAGGGATTAAAATGTCCCGCGGCGCTCTCAAACCCCGGCGTAGTGCAGACCCCTTTTTCATGAATGTGGAAGGCGTGCACCCCCGGAGGCAGATTTTCCACCTGCAGCACAATCTTGACGCCCTGGGGGGTTTGGGTCAACGTGGCCTGCCCCACCCTTTGCCCCTGAGTATTGACCAGCGTCGCCTTGGCCGTGGTCGGGGGACTTTGACCGCAGCCGAGAACCAGTGCCAAGAACCATCCCACCACTATCGTTTGGCGTATCATCATTGCACCTCTCTTAGATGCATGAACCCTCCCAGGCAGCCGGGAAGGCCCGTGCGCCCGAATTTTCCTTAAAGGTAAGTCACCTCGGGAAATAATCCACTGGTAGTGGCTAAGTTTTTCCGGAAGAATTCTGACACGACCGGATTACCAAAAGAAAGCTGTGCATCCATCCGATAGTAGGGTGCCTGGCAGGCCCTTATCTTACCTGATCTTATAAGCCTTTCCGCATGGCCGCGACGATCTTGGGGACATTATTTTTAAACATATCGATATAGGTGGGAGCCGGCCCCTCCGGCTTCGACAAGGCGTCCGAATAGAGTTCTCCCCCTAAGGTCACGCTGCTTTCCTTGCCAATTTGCTCCACCAGGCGCGGATCGCTCACGTTCTCGATGAAGACCGCGGTGATCTTTTCTTGACGGATTTGCTTGATAAGCTTGGCGACACCGCCGGCGGAAGGTTCGCTCTCGGTGCTCACGCCCATGGGAGAGAGAATGGTGACTCCGTAAGCCGCGCCGAGATAACCGAAAGCGTCATGGGAGGTAATCATGCGCCGTTTTTCTTTAGGTATGCTGGAGAACTCCGTCTTCACCCACTTGTCCAGATCGGCCAGCTTGGCCTTATAGGCATCGGCATTGGCCTTATAGACGGGCGTGCCTTTTGGATCCACCGAACTGAGCCCTTTGGCGATGTTTGCCACATAGATCTGGCCGTTGGCCAAGTTCTGCCAGGCATGGGGATCAATCTTATGCTCAGGCTTGGCGCCAGGCTCTTCCTCTGCGGTCATTTCTCGAGGTTTAATCCCCTGGCTGGCCACCACGACCGGGCCCTTATAGCCGGAAGTATGAATCAGGCGGTCCATCCAACCCTCCAGCCCCAACCCGTTGACGACGACCAGGTCGGCTTCGCTCACGGCTCTGGCATCCGCCGGGGTCGGCTCGTACACATGGGCGTCGCCGTTGGGACCGACCAAGGTGGTGACCTCGACCCTATGGCCGCCGACATTTTTGATCATATCGCCGATTATGGTGAAGCTGGTGATAACCCTGACCTTTTTCTCGGCTCCGGCCTCAGTACCGCCCCCAACTATGAAGAACGCACACAGAAGAACGAGAATCCTTGCAGTGACCGTCATAAGCTTTCCTCCCGGGGTTAAGATTCAGCCCCCCAGATGGAGGCCTACTCGGCGGCGGCTGTAGATGCTGCCGTGGGCTCCGAAGATGACGGAAAAAATATAGAACAAGCCCGCGGTGAGGATGATGGAAGGTCCGGATGGGAGATTGACATGGAAGGACAGGAGCAGGCCGGCATAGCCGGACAACATGGCGATGCACACGGCCACCAGGGCCATGGACCAGGCCTCTCTGGCCCAGAAGCGAGAGGCGGCTGCCGGCACCATCATCAGGCCCACTGCCATTAACGTTCCCAAGGCCCGGAAGCCGGCCACCAGGTTGAGGACCACGAGGACCAAAAAGATGAAATGCGTCGCCGCCCCCCACCCGCCGACGGACTTCAGAAAGCCGGGATCGAAGCATTCCACGACAAGGGGCCGGTAGATAATCGCCAGGGTAAAAAGAGTGGCGGAAGTAATGGAGGCGACCAGGATTAAGTCGGCATCATCCACCGCCAGAATGGTGCCGAAAAGCACGTGCATGAGATCGATGTTGCTGCCGCGCAGGGAGACGATGAGCACGCCCAGGGCCAGGGATATTAGATACATGGCGGCAAAGCTCGCATCCTCCCGCAACAGCGTCAAGCGCGCCACCGCCCCGGCTACCAGGGCGACGGCGAGACCTGCGACGATCCCTCCTAAGGTCATGGCGTAGAGCGATAGACCGGAAACCAGGAAGCCGAGCGCTACCCCCGGCAGCACCGCATGCGACAGGACATCGCCCACCAGGCTCATGCGCCTGAGGACCAGCAGCACTCCGACGGGACCGCATCCAAAGGCAAGCGCGCCGCAGGCGACCAGGGCGTGGCGCATGAAGATGAAGTCCTGGAAGGGAGCCAGGAAGAGGTTGAAGAGATAGTTCATACTGCGCTTCTGCGGCAAACCGCCGCCGACTCGTCCCAGGCTTCGGACATCCGACGGGCGCGTTGCAGATTCTCGGAAGTCAGGATCTCTGCTGTGTCTCCCCAGCCGATGGGCTCGCGCGCCAGCATCAGGGTCTTTGGAAAATACGATCGTACCTGCTCAAGGTTGTGAAGCACCACGATGACTATACGGTTCTCGGCGTGCCAGCGTTGGACCACGTCGAGGAGATCGGCCGTGGTCCGCGCATCAATCGCGGTGAAGGGTTCATCCAGAAGAATGACAGGACAGTCCTGGAGCAGCAGGCGGGCGAACAGAACCCGCTGGAACTGACCGGCCGATAGATTGCCGATAGGCCGGCGATCGAAACCTTCCAGGCCCACTGCCGCCAGGGCCTGCCTGGCCTGCTGCCATTGTTCTTTCTTCATCCCGTCGAACATACCGACGCACTGCCAGAGCCCGAGGGCCACAGTGTCCAGAACGGTTATCGGAAAACTCCGGTCGATCTCCGCCTGCTGCGGCAGATAGGCGAACTGGGAAGTTCTCAGACTGCCGCGCTCGATGCGACCGCCCAGCGGGTGCAGTATGCCGGTAATTCCCTTCAGCAGGGTGGTCTTGCCCGAGCCGTTCGGCCCGATTACCGCGGTCATCGATCCTGTCTCGAAAACGCCGGACAAATGGTGAACGGCGGGATGCCCGTTATAACCGAGGGTGAGATCGTGCAGAACAATGGAATTCATCAGACAATTCTACGGCAGCCGCCCAATGGCCCAGGCCACCGACAGCCAAAGGAGAGCTGAGGCAACGGCGGCCCAAACCAGCCGGCCTTTAATGCTCCAACCAAGTGGAGATACAGCGACTTTCTTAGGCTTCGGGGATTCGGTCATGATTGCCTGCAAATGATCGTCTTTATCAACGTAGCCATGGTGATCGTTCATCGGCCTGGACTTCCGGTGGGGAGTTGCATCTGGATCTCTAAACGGTCACCGCCCAATGCTAGGTGCAACCGAGTTGCCTTTAAATGAGCAAGCGTCTCGCCTGGGCCGGCTCAGGTTAAAGCCTGCGGCTACAGGTAATGATGCCGTCGCCGCTCAGTTCAGGTCACCTCCCGGCATTTGTGGCAGAGTCCTGCCACTTTGATATCGATATGATCCGCCCGGTTGCCCAGGGGCCCCCGCAACTCCGTCCACATCTTATGCAGGGCCACCGGTTCCAGGCACTGCACTTCATGACAGGAGTGGCACTGAAAATGGGGATGGGGCGGATGGTGCTCGCAGGCCAGTTCAAAATGGTTCACCCGGCCCTCCAGGGTGAGCTTGCGCACCAGGCCGCGCCGGGTGAAATCCTCCAGGGTGCGGTACACCGTGACCTTGTTCACCCGGCGGCGGGCCCGAAGCACCTCAAGGATCTCCAGGGCCCGGAGGGCCCGAGGGGCATCAGCCAGGATATCCAGCACCGCCAGACGCACCGGGGTCGTCCGCAGACCCTGCAGGGTCAGCCATTGGGGAAAATTGCAGCGATCACCCATGGTCATCTAGTACTCGAAAATCAACTGAGTTGCAAGTATAATGTGGGGCAGATGATGAGAAAAGGGCAGGGCGTCTCCGGAGGGGGAGAAGTCCTGGATCAGGGGCATATCTGGTTGCGGTGTTAAACAGGTGGGATGAGGCGCCGGGCGGTGGGGAACTAACGGGCCAGCCGGAGGGCAGGTTGAGGCCGCGCCGGTTCGCCGCCTTCTTCGGCCAGGCTCGGCCCGGTTGCGGGAGGGATGCGTCGCAAGGCTTCGAGACCGCGTAGAATCCAGGCCAGGCTCGCCTCAGGAGACTCAAGGTGGGTTTTCACCTCGATTTCCGGCCGCACCGGGGTCTCAAAGGCATCGCCAATGCCGGTGAAATGTTGGATTTCCCCGGCCAGGGCCTTGCGATAGAGACCCTTGGGATCGCGTTGGATGCAGACTTCCAGGGGGCAATTGAGGAAGACTTCGACGAACTCGCCGATGGTGGCCCGCACTTCATCCCGGATGGCGTGGTAGGGACAGATGGCCGCCACGATGGTCACCACCTGTCGGCGCACCAGGTTATTGGCCAAAGCGGCAATGCGCCGCAAGTTGGTCTCCCGATCCCTACGGGTAAACCCCAACCCCTTGCTCAGGGTGGTCCGCACGATGTCGCCGTCCAGGACTTCAACCGTGAAGCCCTGTTGCTCCAGGGCCTGGGCCAGCAGGCGGGCCAGGGTGGTTTTCCCCGAGGCGCTCAACCCCATCAACCACACGCAAAAAGCGCCATTCAGGCTTTCCAACTTTCCCGGCATATCCTTCGATGCATCAGACAAGGCCCGTATCCCCCGATCTGCAGGAATGTCAAAACGATTATACATGGATATTGACGGGGAAGAAACCCCCTTTGCAGAACTTCCCCGCCAGGGCAAACCCTCGACCGCGGTCGGCCCTCCCGGCCCCGTCTCCGCCTCAGCGGGTTGAGGCTCGGTTTCTGGGAAAGCTGTGAACTGCAATCGTTGACTCGGAGAGGCCGGAGCGTCCAATCAGCCGAACAAAAAATTGAATTCCAGGAAAATATAATTTATTCTTGTGATTACCATAGGTTAATCGATATGGAAACCCGGTACAGTAAAAATATTTGAACCATGAACAAAACGCTATAATTGTAACATATTGAAATAATACTAAATTTATTATATCTGGCTATGTGGCACGGTTTCTGCAATAATATAGATGTGTATATGGACCATATTAAGGTACCCACATCCCCCCCTTAATCAAAGTTCATATACCATTTTCTCCTTTCACCGACTGGCCGGGT
>JBAVUP010000196.1:0-12855 GCA_049696835.1 Desulfobaccales bacterium | reverse complement strand
GGGTAGGGGCCCTCGGCCCCTAGCCCCTTCCCCCAAGAATCCATATCTTCCATGCCATGAACAAGATCAAGGTCGCCGTCATCGGGGCTTCCGGTTATGCCGGGCTGGAGTTGGTGCGCCTGTTGGTGCGGCATCCGGGCTGCGAGTTGGCGGCCCTGACCTCCCTGGAATATCCGGGCCGCCCGTTCTCTCAGATCTTTCCGGCCCTGGCCGGGATAGTCGATCTGCCTTTCAGCCCCGACCCCGCCCCTGAGAAGATTGCGGCTGCCGCCGAAGTGGTCTTTACGGCGGTGCCCCACCAGACCGCCATGGGCATGATCCCCCGTTATCTGGCCCTGGGGTGCAGAGTGGTGGACCTGAGCGCCGATTTCCGCTTTTCGGACGTCAGCCTCTATGAGCAGTGGTATCAGGCGCATACGGCGCCGGAGTTATGTACGGAGACGGTTTACGGCCTCCCTGAACTGCACCGGGAAGAGGTGCGCCGGGCGCGCCTGGTGGGCAACCCCGGCTGTTATCCCACCGGCGTGATCCTGGGGCTGGCGCCTCTGGCGAAGGCCGGCCTGCTGGTCCCGGATTCGGTGATTGCGGATTGTAAATCCGGGGCGAGCGGCGCCGGCCGCCAGGCACTGCTGGGGATTTCGTTCTGCGAAGTCAATGACGGCTTCCGGGCTTACAAAGTGCTGGAGCACCGGCATACCCCCGAAATGGAGCAGGAACTGAGCCGGCTGGCCGGGAAGCCGGTTAACGTCACCTTTATCCCGCATCTCGTGCCCATGAGCCGGGGCATCCTCGGCACGCTGTACGCCAACCTGACGGAGCCCCGCTCCGAAGGGGACCTCCGGGAACTTTACCTGAAATTCTATGAGGGCCATCCCTTTGTGCGCCTCCATCCGGCGGGGACTCTCCCCGATACCCGGGACGTGCGGGGGTCTAATTTCTGTGATCTGGCTCTCCGGGTGGACCGGAAAGGCCGGCGGGTCATTGTTCTCTCGGCCATCGACAACCTCACCAAGGGCGCGGCCGGCCAGGCGGTGCAGAACTTCAACCTGATGGCGGGTTTCCCCGAGACGCTGGGGTTGGAAACGGCGCCCTTCCTGCCTTAAAAAGGAGGGGCGAAAAGGGAAAAAGGTAAAAAGGCGAAAAGGGGAAAAACCAAAGGGGGTTATCTTAACCTATCCTTTTCGCCCTTTCGCCCTTTCGCCTTTTACCCCCCTGGCTATACTCCGGTTTTCCTCCAAAATATTTTTAGCGTATGGACCCCCGACGCAACATCCGCCTCCTCCTGGAATACGACGGTACCCGCTATCACGGCTGGCAGCGGCAGGCGGACGCCCTCACCATTCAGCAGACTCTGGAAGAAGCGCTGGCGCGTCTCGCGGGTGAGGCGGTGGCCGTCATCGGCTCGGGGCGCACCGACGCCGGGGTCCATGCCCTGGGACAGGTGGCCAATTTCCGCACCGCCGGCTCTCTCCCCCTCAAGGCCTTTCACCAGGGCCTGAACTCCCTGCTGCCCCGGGATATCGCGGTGTTGGAAGCCGCCGAGGCGCCGCCGGACTTTCACGCCCGGAAATCGGCCCGGGCCAAGACCTATGAATACCGCATCCTCAATCGGCCCAGCCCCTCGCCCCTGCATTACCATTACGGCTGGTGGATCGCCCGGCCTTTGGATCCGGCGGCCATGGAGCAGGCCGCCACGATGCTGCCGGGGGAGCATGATTTTTCGGCGTTTAAGGCCAGCGGCAGTGACAACCGCAATCCCGTACGCCGGGTGCTGACGGCCGCCTGGCGGTCCCACCCCGGAGGCTGGCTGCGTTTCACCATTACCGCCACCGGGTTTCTCCGGGGCATGGTGCGGAGCCTGGTGGGCACCATGGTGGAGGTGGGGCGAGGGAAAGCCCCGGCGGAGCGGCTGGCGGAGTTGTTGGCCGGCGGGGCCCGCCACCTGGCCGGACCCACGGCGCCGCCCCAGGGGCTCTACCTGGTGGAAGTGTGCTATGAAAATGAACTTTTTTATAAATGAAGGAACTTTGGTTTAAATTTTGGCAACTTGATATTTCGGTCATAATCTGCTAAGGGAGGAATATAAAAAGAACGATTGGAAAAAGAGGTTGTTATGGCTAATAAAAAGATAGGATGTCTTGGTTTATTGGGGATAGTATTATTAATCGGCTTTTTTATAAATATGTTTGAGCAAGGGAAGAAAAAACATGATTCGCCAGAAATAAAAAGCGAGAAAAATGAATTAAGCCAGTCTGCTCCATCTAATGTTAAGGAAAAACCTGACCCGTTTGATTCTTTGACCCCTTTAGAACATCTTAAAATTGCAAAGGAAGAAATAAATAAATACGATTTTAAAAAGGGGGAAATGGGAAACCTTGTAGAAGCAAAAAGACACTTGGCTGCTATTTCAGAAAATTCTCCTGAGTATAAGGAGATAAAAAAACTTGAGCCAAAAATTAAACAATTGGAAAGAGAAATTGATAGGCAGGCTAAAATTATTACCGAAAAATTTATGGTAATTAGTCGGAAAAAGTATGCCAAAGACTATGAGAATCTTTTACTTAACAACGCTAGACTCGATACGACTATTACGACCTCTGGCAAGAATAATACAACTCTCAAGTTTAAGTGTATATTAGTGTCTCGGGTTTTTGTGAATGAACTTACCAAAGATGGCAAAATTATAAATCATTGGAGGTCAATGGGGTTTAAGAAAATTATTTTTACGAATGGATATAATGAAACATGGACTATGAATTTAGAAAAGTAGGAAGTAGGTATAGGGTGCCCACTGCGCACCGAATTTTTCCAACTCCAACTCCAACTCCAACTCCAACTCCAACTCCAACTCCTAATCACTAATCACTGACTACTGACCACTGACCACTCATTTCACCGCGGCGGCCTGGACCTTGGTGGCCGCGCCGGTGGGTTCGGTGTAGCTCATGATAAACCGGAACTGGGGGAAGAGGCGGGGCAGGCGCATCATGTTGAAGATCATGACGCCGATGGCGATGCGGTCCAGCCAGGAGGACATGGGCCAGCCCAGGTGGACGGTGACCTGGCGGCCGGCAAACTCGTATTCCACCACCCGCAGCAGGGCCACCAGGCGGTGGTAGAGGCTTAACTTGAGGAGGGGCAAGCGGAAGTGGTTGGGGGCCAGCTTAGGCGGGATGCCGGCCCGGGGAGAATAGAAGGTGATGTAGGCGACGTTGTCCTCCGGGGGCTGCTGGCCGGTCTCCTGGGAGCGCTTGAACACCAGGTGGATATCCGGCGCGGTGGACTCGGCCAGATACAGGATCATCTCCATTTCATTGTCGCCCTTCTCAATCTCCTTTTTCTCCGGGGCCCGCTTCTGGGCTACCAGGAAGCCCGCCAGCAACACCAGGCTGGTGACCACGCCCCACAGCAGGGTGCCGTGGGGTTTCATGATGGCCAGGAAAATGAAGCAGCTCACGAAGATGACCCACATAATCAGGGTGACCAGGCGGGAGGTGTAAAAGTGGAGGAGTTCCTTGGTGCCCATGAAGTAGCGGTAGATGAGGAGGGCGCCCATGTTGATGCAGAAGCTGGCCAGGAGGCCCAGGGCGTACATGTCCGCCAGGGTTTCCTGCCGGCCCGAGGTGATCAGGATGATGATGGAGAAGAAGAAGGCGTTGGCGAGGTGGATACGATACAGGGACTGACGCCGGTTGGTGGCGATGATCCAGTGAAAGCCGTAGCGCTGGGCTACGCGCTCGATGAGTTCGCTGGAGGCCACAAACGCGGTGTTCATCGCCATGATCAGGGTAAAACTGGCCAGGGCCGCCATCATGACGCCAAAAGGCAAGCCGTTCAGCAGGGTGGCGTAATGGGTGATGAGGTCGCCTTCATGCAGGTGAAAATCGATGTTGGCCGACAGGGCCAGGGCGGCCACCGTGGGGGTTACCAGGCCCACGGTGACGGCCAGGAAGATGTAAGCCTTGCCGATTTCCCGCCAGCTCCGCACCAGGCCGGCGGTCTGGAGCACGGACTCCACCCCCGAGTAGGCCAGGATACAGAAGGCGATGTGGGCGATAAAGATGTGGTAACTCCCGAAAAGTGAGCCCGGATGCAGATCAGAGGCGGTCTTGACGAAGGCCTGCTTGATCCGCCCTACGGAATAGCTGTCCAGGGCCAGGACCCCGGAGATAATGAGAGTGGCGAAAATCAGGGACGCGGCGATAAAGATGGTGAAGGTAACCCGGGCGTTCTCCTTGATGCCCAGGATATTGAGGCCGGCAATGGCCCAGATGGTGGCAAGCACTAGGATGATGATCACGTGGTGGGGCGGGTGGAAAAAGGAGGTGGCGTTCAGGACCGCGCTCACGGCCGAGATGCAGGCGGTGAGGATATAGTCCACCATGATGGAGGCCACCGCCACGAAGGACACCAGGGGGCCCAGGACCAGGTAGGAAAAGGAATAGACCCCGCCGCCGATGAGCCCGTGGTGTTCCAAGATCTCGGCGATCTCCACCAGCCGGGTGGTCATATAGTGGATGAATATGGCGGTAAAGGCAATGAAGACGATGGCGCTCAGGCCGATGAAGCGGTAAGCCTCGGCGGGGGCGTAAAACACCGAGGTGAGTTCGTCCATCAGGGTGATGACCGCCACCGACAGCCAGGTGAGCCACCAGCGCCCGTTGAGGTAGTAAGACAGCCGCCCCGGTTTCCGCAGCAGGAAGATGAAAAGCCCTACCAGAGCCAGGTTGACGACGATTAAGATAATGCTTTTCAGGTGGAACAACTTGCCCTCGCCGATCGGGGATTCGGAACCATCTTGGCGCGGCAGCGTACCGGTGTTGCCTTGCCGGAGGACGCCGCCAGGATTTTACCATTCTTCAGCTAGGGGCCCAAATTATTTCTTGCGGAGAACGTGAGGGGCGCAAGGCTGGTTGCCGCCAATTGCGCAGTCTGCGGCCTGGGAAGCAATGAGGCGGCGAAGTGCCAGCCGGGGAAAAGACGGGGTCCGCCCCGTCCGGGGGTGGGGCCGAAAGGTTACGGCGCTCCCGCGGCCGCGTCTGGCGGCGTCGCCGGGGTCCGCCGGAAATACCGGATGTCAAATTCGAACTGCGGAAACATCCGGGGCAGGCGCATCAGGTTGAAGACCATGACCCCCACGGCCAGGCGGTCCCACCAGGAGGACAGGGGCCAGCCGAAGTGCACTACCACCTGGCGGTCCGGCAGTTCATATTCCACCACTTTCAGGAGACTCACCAAACGGTGATACAGGCTGATCTTCGTGAGGGGAAAGCGAAAGTGGTTGGCGGCGGTCTTGGGGGGGATGCCGCCGACGCGGGGAGAATAAAAGGTGATGTAGACTTCATTATCCTTGGGAGCCGTGGGTTCCCGTTCCTCGGAGCGGCGGAAATAAAGATGTACTTCTTTTTCTTCGGCCTCGGCGAGATACAGGATCATTTCCATTTCCGTGGCGGCCTGGGCGATCTCTTTCAGTTCGGGGGACCGTTTCTGAGCCACCAGGACCCCCAGGAGGAGCATCACCCCGGTGACCAACCCCCATAAGAACGTGGCGTGGGGTTTGTCGATGGCCAGGAAGACAAAGCAGCTTACCAGGATGATCCAGAGAATGAGGGTGCCCAGACGGCTGGTATAGTAGGTCATGCCTTCGGCGGTGCCCTTAAAATACCGGTAAAGGATGAGGGAACCCATATTGATGCAGAAGGAGGCGACCAGACCCAAGGCGTACATATTCGCCAGTTCTTCCTGGCTGCCCATGGTGAGCAGGATGATGATGGAAAAAAAGGTGGCGCTGGCCAGGTGGATGCGATAGAGGGAATGGCGCCGGTTGGTAACGATGAGCCAGTGGAAGCCATAGCGGTGGGCCACCCGTTCCAGGAGTTCACTGGAGGCCACAAAGGCGGTATTGACGGCCATCATCAGGGTAAAGCTGGCCAGGGCCCCTACCGCTACCCCGAAGGGGATGCCGTTGAGAATAGTGGCGTAATGCGTGATGAGATCGCCTTCATGCGCTTTGAAATCAATGCGGGCCGACAGGACCAGGATGGCTACCAGGGGAGTGACGATGCCTACGGTGAGGGCCAAGAACCAGTAAGCCTTGCGGATCTCCCGCCAACTGCGCAGAAATCCCGCGGTCTGGATCACGGACTCCACCCCGGAGTAGGCCAGGATGCACAGGGCGATGCTGGAAACGAAATGGCCGTAATCCACCGTGAAGGAGCCGGTGGTCACCCGCTTGACGGAATCATGTACTGCATGGCCCATTTGCCCCACGGACCATGGACCCAGGTTGATAATGCCGGAAACGATGAGATTGAGCATGATAAAGGCGGCGGCGATGAAGATCATGAAGGTAAAGCGGGCGTTTTCCCGGATGCCCAGGATGTTTAATCCCGCCATCGCCCAGATGATCGCTATTACGGAAACCACCATCATCGCCCCGGATATGGGAAAAAAGGACGTGGCGTTGGAGACGGCGCTCACCGCGGAAATGCAAGCGGTGAGAATGTAGTCCACCATGATGGAGGATACGGCGACAAAAGACACTATGGGGCCCAGGACCAGGTAGGAGAAAGAATAGACCCCGCCGCCGATGAGATTGTGATGCTCCAGGATTTCAGCGATTTCCGTGAGCCGGGTGCTGATGAAGCGGACCAGCAGGCTGGTGATGGCGATGAACACCATGGCGCTCAGGCCGATGAAGCGATAGGCTTCCGCCGGGGCGTAAAAGATGGAGGTGAACTCATCCATCAGGGTGATGATGGCCACCGCCAGGTAGGTCAGCCAGATGCGCCCATTTTGGTGAAAGGAGAGGAGATTGCGCCTGCGGAGCAGATAAATGAAAAAGACCAGCAGACCCAGGTTGAGGATTACCAGGATGATGGGCTTCATGTAAAACGACCCTTAAGAAGAATTCGTCAGCCTGGCAAAAGAGAAGACCAGGTGACTATATGGTAAGGTCGCAAGCTGCCGGAAGACCAAGTTTTTAGGCTCCGTACTTCTGAAAGATCTCAGGCAGTCGCAATCAGGTTGGATCACGGGGGCGGCGGCTAAGGCGAATGGGATTCCGGGGTCGGGGGCGCCGCAGGGATGGCGCAAGGGGTTGGGACATGACGGTCGTATAGGTGGTTTATCTGAATCTGGGGATGGGATGCGATATGGGGAAGCCCCTGGGGGGGCCGGAAAGAATGCGCCTCGGGCGCCTCAAGAAAGCTGTCCGCCATATCCTCCTCCTGCCTACGGGGTTAGCTGTCGGGCTCGGGCAGGAGGTTGCTTGCCCTACCGCACTTACGAAAATGCGGATTCGCCCCCAAAAATGGGTCCCCCGCTTCTCCGATTAGTATCGGAGAATTCGGCGGTTGGCCTGAAAGTAGGGTGGCCAACGTTTAGTAATGTAATCTTTTTTTCAGAGACGTCAATGGAAATTAGCCTCCTTCGGGACTGAGCTTCTTGAAAACTCTTAGTCACGCCCGGGATAACCCTTGAAAGGACCGCCTCTGATAAGGTAAAAAAGATTGCATGGGTGAACGTCCCCTCCGAACCTGCGGGACGGGACGAAACCACCGCCGCCCCTAAGGAAACCTATCCGTGTGCCTCTGGTTGCCTCTGGTTGCTCTGGTGGGATTATGGACCCTGCCGGGGACCACCGCCCCCCTGACCATCAGGCTCATCCCCCTGGGGTCCCTGCCTCCGGCCATGCTGAGCTTTCTTCAGGAAGGCTTGACCAAAGAACTGGGCGCGGTGGTCCGGGTGGGGCCGAGCCTGCCCTTCCCCCCATCCTGCCCCGAGGGTCTGAGACAGTATCCGGCTGAGGCCTTGCTCGCCGCCTTGATCCAGGCCCGCCCGCCGGGGAAAGAACTGGTCCTGGGAGTCACCGGCGTGGACCTCTCCGTGCCCGGGCTCAATTTTGTGTTCGGCCTGGCCGATCCCCGGAGCCGCGCCGCCCTCATTTCTCTGGCCCGGCTCTATCCCGAATTTTACGGCCAGCCCCGGGACCCCCGCCGTTTCAAAGAACGCGCCGTCAAAGAGGCGATCCACGAACTGGGGCATCTTTTGGGCCTGGGCCACTGCCCCGACCCCGCCTGCATCATGTTCTTCTCCAACTCCCTGGCCGACACCGACCGCAAGGGTCCTGGCTTCTGCCGGCGCTGCCGACCGCGGTTAATACCTTAAGAATAAAGCGGGGAGCTTGTATGAGGGTTGGGAGAGGGGGTTTGGGGAAGGGCGGCAGGGGGTTCCCACAGGCGAGACGCCTGTGCTACGGGCCCCTGGCCCCCTCCCCCAAGTACTAACCTTTCAAATCCGCCAGCACCCGGGCCGCGAAGTCCAGGGTGGGGTCCAGTTCAAGGGCCTGTTTGAGCACGAACGCGGCTTCTTTGCCGTGGCCCAGGCGCTGCAAATTGATCCCCAGGTTGGCGTAGTCGATGGCCGAGCCCGGGTCCAGTTCGATGACCTTCTCAAAGCATTCCACGGCCTGCTGATACTCCTTGCGCTTGAAACAGCAAAATCCCAGGAGATGATGGGCCTCCTTGAGGCGGGGGTTCATCGTCAGGGCCTGATTGAAAGCGTCCGTGGCCGCCTGGAAATTCCCCAGGTCTTTGTGGCAGGCGCCCAGGTGCACGTAAATGCTGGGGGCCTCATGGGCCGGCGGGTTCAGGGCCAGGGCCCGGCTAAAGTGCTCCAGGGCCTCCAGGGCGCGGTCCTGGTTCTCGAGGGCCAGGCCCGTGAAGAAGTGGACCTCGAAGCGGTCCGGGAAGGCGGCGTTGAGCCGCGCCAGGGCCGCCAGGGCCTCCCGCGGCGGGGCATAGAGGGCCGCCAGTTTGGCCAGGTGAAAGATGACGTTGGTATGGCGGGTGCGCTCCAGAAAATGCGTGCCGGGGATCAGCACGTACACCGTGGGGATCTCTATCAGGGGATGGATGGTGTTGACCACCAGCACCTCCAGGCCCAGGCGGGACAGGGCCGCCAGACAGAGGTCGATCTCGTCCTTGAGGTTGGCCCGGGACAGGTTGGGCAGGCTGTCCAGAGGGATGAGGCGCCCGGGGGCCATGAGATAAGCCGCGTCCTCCAGGGTCTCGTATTTGGGCAGGGTAGGGCGGTAACTGGTGCGGCGGTGAAAATCCCCCGCCAACTGGGCCACCTCGGTCAGGGCCCGGATGAGCGACTTGGTGGGGTCGGTGGTGGTACCCGCGGCAAAGACGATCTCGCTGTTTTCCGGGAAAGTGGCCGGATCGTAGGCCAGGGCCGCCACCGTGGGGATGCCGGTGTCCAGGGAGAAGTCACGGAGGTGCAGGACGATGCCGTTGTTCCGGAATTTCGCCAGCAGCTCCCGGGCGACGGGGTCCGTGACGGAGGCCGGGTCAATGACCGGGGTCGGGCGGCGCTCATAACTGATGACCGAGCCCACGTGGCGTTCCACCACTTCGCACAGGCCCTGGAGGATGGCCTCCTCCAGGCAATTGCCGGCAGCCGGGCCGTTGTATTCCTCGATCAGGTAAAACCAATGGATGGGGAGGGCAACCGCCTTCCCCCGGGTCAGGTTGGTGGCCGGCGCGAAATACAGGGGCCAGTCCTCATAGAGGCGGGCGGCGGCTGCGGCCTCGGGAGAGGCGTCGAACAGGGAGCGGGCCAGCAAGGCGAAGGGCAGGGCCTCCCCCTTAATCTTTCCGGGGGTGCCGTAAACCAGGGGACCTTCCTCGAGATAAGCGAAGAAACTGAAGCGCTCCACCAACTCCATGAGGGCGCTGGCCTCGGCCTGGATGGGGGTGGCCCCCTTGCCCATCTGCTTGTGGGTGGGCACCACCCGGCGGGCGTCCACCCCCAGGAGGCTGAGGTACACGGGGATGTCCAGGCGGCCCGAATCGATGCGCATGGTCTCCTGGAGGAGTTTGAGGTCCAGCTTGCCCAGGCGCTCTCTGACCCGGCGGATGGTCTCCTCCGGGGTCAGCAGCTTGTCCTGATCGTAGGTGTAGCCTTTGAAGGCGTCGGTGAGGTGGAGCTTTTGCTGCATGAGTCATAATCTCCTGGCGAGATTATGACCCCGACGGCAGATTTATGCAATCCGGGGGGTGAAACGGGGATAATGGTAGGGGCGACCCGCCGGGTCGCCCCTACGTCCTGATGATTCTTCAAATCTCCGGCGTGGGCACGTCTTTCCAGGCGTGGCTCTTGGCCACACTCTTGGCATTGACGATATTGCCGTCTTTCGTGTCCAGATCGATAAAGCCCACCGGGGTACGGGTAACATTGCCGGCCAGGAGGTCTTCCCCGTAGGCGGCTTGACCCGGAGCCGGGGTGACTTCGACCAGGATCACCCGCCGGATCGCGCAGGTATCGCAATCCATGGCGGCCTGGTTCAGCCCCACCGGGCAATGGTGCCGCCGGGCCACCTTGGGGTCCACCCCGTGCATGGCCGCCATGTGCGCCGCCGGGGGCCGCCGCAGGTGGGCAAAGGGATGGAAGACCCAATCAGTGATCAGGGCGATGGTATGGTGGTGCTTAAAGAGATGGGAACGGTCCCCGGTATCGGCAATCATCCCCTGCATGATGTAGTCCGCGGGCATGAGGTAGCCCAGGTAGGTCCTATCCGCCTGCAGGAAGGGCACCTGGCCGGCGGCCGCGGCCGTTAAAATGCCGGTGAGGACCCGAGCTTCCAGGGCTCCGTCCTCGGGCAGGATGGGCACCAGGGTAAGGTTGGCCCGGGCCGCCAGGGGCAGCGATTTGAGGGTGATATCCCGGAGCAGGAAGCCGCTGCCCATGACCAGGGTGACGATGAGCACCGGGATGACCGCATATTTTACCGCGTTGGCAGGCAAGAGCCGACGCCCGAGGGCCGCCACCGGGGCCTCCAGCGCCCGGGGCAGGAACATGCCGGTGGTCTCCAGGTAGTGCCCGTAAGATTCCCTGTATTGACTCAGCATGCGGCGTTCTTCATCCTTGGCCAGGAAGTAGTAGAGGATGAACATGAGGGAAAGGGTGGCCAGGACGATGAACCGGGGCCAGAGGATGGCCATGCCGATCCCCCAGACGCCCAGGGCCAGGTATTGGGGGTGGCGGATAGAACGATAGAGCCCCCGGCTGGCGATGCCCCAGGTAAAGATCTTGCCCAGGTAGACCTGGAGGGCGCAGATCGTGAAGGTAGCCAGGCCCAGAATAAAGCAGACCGACCCGGCCACCCGAACGCTTTTGAGAAACAGGGTAGGGGGCAGGATCATGTGGGGCAGGAAGAACAGGGTGGTCCAGCGGGTGGCGGCGTGTCCGTCCAGAAAATTGAAGATCGGACTGAACACGGAATAGAAGAAAAAGGCAAAGGGGCTGATCATGATCATAACTTCAAAGGCCATGATAAAGAAAAAGAGGATACCGCCCGCGGCGGCGATCCTTTTGGCCAGGGACCTTTCACCAGACATGCAACCGTCCTCCTGCAACCGGGGTTATGGCAATCTGCAACCTTCTATAAGCAATAACCCGGAAACCGGGAAAATCCGGCGCGGAAAAATGACCGGAGGAGACGATTGTCGGGGTGTAGGGGCGGGTTTAAAACCCGCCCCTACCTCCATTGCCAGGCGCGGGCGAGAATTGCTGAAGGAAAGCCATGGCATTTGCCAGAAATTAAACTGTTTGCTGATCTTTAAATCCCCCTAAATCCCCCTTTTTCAAAGGGGGACTTGAGAAGCAATTCCTTATGGTTCCCCCCTTTTCTCAAGGGGGGTTAGGGGGGATTTTGGTTTAAGGGGCTTTCCTCATAAACGGAAAATACTTATGGCATCGTTATAATTTAATTTCTCATCCGAGCCGGCAACGGGTCGCTATCCCAGCAGCAACGCCCCGCCCAGGACCACCACCTCCACCACTTCATTGGTGGCGCCCAGGACGTCGCCGGTGATGCCCCCCAATCGCGCCTGAAAGTAGAGGCTCCCCAGCCAGACCAGCGCCGCGGCCACGGCCAACAGGATCAAACCCGAAGCGCCCACAATCAGGACCGCCAGGACACCGGCGCTGAGGCTGGCCCCGACCAGGACCCGGGGATTCACCCCCACGGTCATGGCCTGCCCCAGGCCCCCTTCGGGCCGGGCGTACGGCGACAGATAGGCCAGGAACACCATGGACCAGCGGCTGATGATGGGATAGAGGATGAGGGCCCGCACCCCGCCGGTATCGCCCAGGGACAGGAACAGGGCGAACTTCAGCAGGAGCGCCAGGATGAGGCTGAGCACCCCGAAGGCGCCCACCCGGGAATCCTTCATGATGCGCTGGGCGTCGGTGGCGGTCCGGCCCCCGCCCAGGCCGTCGGCGGTGTCCGCCAGGCCGTCCAGGTGGAGCCCGCCGGTGATTACCACTGTAAAGGTGAGGAGCAGGGCCGCAGCCGCGGGAGCCGGCAGGAGGCGGTGCAGTCCCACCCAGGCCCCCCAGAACCCCAGGCCCAGGACGGCCCCCACCCAGGGAAACCAGAACATGGCGCGGGCCAGGGCCCCTTCATCCGCCGGACCCCGCCAGGGCCAGGGCAGTTTGGTGAGAAAGGTGAGGGCCAGGGGGAGGGTAGAGTTCATGTTTCCTGATCGGCCACCCCGGCCTCCCCGAAGGTGGCCATTTCCCGATAGATCTTGACCCCGGCCTCCAGCAGGCTCAGCCCCAGGGCGGCGCCGGTGCCTTCCCCCAGGCGCAGGTTCAGATTCAGCAGCGGCTTGAGCCCGAGGGCATCCAGCATGATCTGATGTCCCGGCTCCACCGAGCGGTGCGCGGCAATGAGGTGATCGGTAACCGCCGGGGCCAGCCCCGCAGCCACCAGCGCCCCGGCGGTGGCGATGAAGCCGTCCAGCAGCAGCGGCCGGCGGGCCGCCGCGGCTCCCAGGATGAGCC